>CAYGYC010000085.1:4436-13958 GCA_964353755.1 uncultured archaeon
ACGGAATTGTGTTTAATCGGTCGACTTTTCTCCCGCATCTTTTACAAATGTTGTAGACTAATCCTTCTAGGTCTTCATCGTCGTATCCTTGCTCTATGTCATTATAGCAGTCCAAACACACATACCCCTCCGCTTTTTCGAACGAGCGCGGGGTCATGCTCCGCGTCTTTGTTAAGGAGAACGGAATTGTGTTTAATCGGTCGACTTTTCTCCCGCATCTTTTACAAATGTTGTATTCTTTATTCATCGTCTGTCACTGTATAGTATTATTATCCCCCTTTTTTATATTTACAGAAAAAGTACGAAAAAAAAAGGGGGGATTACGCGCTGCACTGGGGGGGCGGGTTCGGGCGTTCTCTCCTTCTGCATGAAGGCGGTAAGTTTTCCTTTCATAGCCCTTTGTTCACAAAATCCTATATAAAGCTCCCCCTCGAATTTGCGGAAAAATAGGAATTCTATATTTAAAGCTTGGTTACTTAATAAAATTAATAAGTCTCCCAGATAAAAATGCGCAAAATAGCTCTCCCCCTCCGAGGAATTTAAATACTCCAATCGTATACTTCTTATTATGTCAAACCAACCTGCCATTTTGGTAAAAGAAGCAAAAAAGACCGTCTTTTCCCAGACTACATAATTTATTCTTCAATCGGTTTCAATTCATCCAGAAGGTCTCTTGATTTTAATTTCCCCCTTTTCTTTAGGATGGAATCTATCGGAATTGTATCGTTAAATCTTGCCCTTTTATCTTCCCTAAATTTGCCAGTAATTCTGATTGCCTTCCAGCAATCGTCACAAATGTGAATGTACTCCTTCTCTGATAAGCTGAATTTACTCAAGCTATTCTTCTCATGCTGGCTTTTATTCTCATTCTTAAATCGCATGAGGCAAATCTCGCAATAATCCCTACGGATCTCTTTAGATATTGACTCTTGGTCATTTATCATGACATTCCCTCATTTAATGGATCAAATATAATTAGAGGAACCCTTATTTTTAATAGTTTTTATAGAATACATCATAAAAACAAAGAGGGAGAAGCATAATGCCCCAAAAAGGCACATTTAATAAAATAAAAAAGGAAATCCACGAATTTTTAAGACAGTATGAGATTGATAAGGAGATTACATTCCGACTGGAAAATACAGGAAGGCAACCCTATACAGAACCGATTTTTTCCGATAATTCCTACCTTATATTTGAAAGCATTAGACATATAATTATTCATTATCGACCCGAATCTTTGAGAACCCCTTTTGAATTTTACCATGAGGCAGGGCATATTATTCTGGGCAAAAGGGTGCATATTTGGCTTTTAATGTATAGTGTAATAAAAGATCAAATTTCTGCTAAATATCGTGACCGATTTATGATGACCCTTAATTTATTAGACCTACCTGTAGATGATTTACTATTTCAGTATAAATAAGAAATAATGGTATCATACCAGAAAAAGATAATGGAGCCGCAGTTATCAAATTTCTATCAATTAGATGATGCTCAAAGGAAAGAGTCCATTTTAAGGACACTTCGAGAACAATATGGGAGAATTCAAGCAACTTCAGATAATGAATTGGTTTTCTACGATTTTATTGTGATTACATCCGCTTTAACAGCGAGACATACCGAAAAATATCTAGGTCCCTCAAATCAAGAGGAATATTTAGAATTTTTCCATTACATTCTTGACTTAATGGAATCAGAATTCAATATATCCTATCCTTTCAAGAAAAACTTTGAAGAATTAAAGAAAGTTCTTAATAAATATAGTTTTTCGATTAATTCTGATACGGATGTAGTTTCCTTTTTATCAGATTGCCTAAAAAGTCTCGAAATTCCAGTCTTGCCTCAGAATGAACGCGGGCATATCCGATTAATTGAAATATAAAATAGCCTTTCTGCATCCCAATTTTCCAAATAATATTTAAATGCGAGATAAGTATATTACCATATCAAGGGGCTTCCGCTATGATACTTCGAGTTTGGAAATGCGCATTCTGTGGGTTGGTGCTCTCAATCCTATTAGTTTCCCTCAGCGGGTACTTGCTGAACCAGTCGCCACCCTCCCGCGCAGATCAAGCTTTGCCTCTCCTGTGGGATGAATCCGCTTTGGCAGAACAGGGGTATCTCGATGGGGAGACTATTCAAATCATTCTTCAGTATAATACCAGCCAAACCCTCTCAAAAATACTACCCCTTCTCACACAAATGCAAGGAGAAATCTATGCCCGCTTCGATCGGCTACATCTCCTCGCCGTGCGGGTGCCCTATGCCCAGCTGTCGCGCCTAAATGAATTTCCCCTCTACCTCGACCGTAAAATCGGCGCTTGTTTAGATCAAAGTGTGCCCCTAATCAAGCCCGCTGCCTCTTGGACCCAAATAGAGTCCATTTTTGGGTTTCGTATTAACGGGTCGGGTATTCGCGTGGCCGTGCTGGACACCGGGATCGAAACGAGCCACCCCGATCTGGATGATTTGGATGATAACGTAGCTACCTCCGACCCAAAGGTTATCCTTGAGAAATCCTTTGTAGAAGGGAATCCGAATCCGGATGATGATTCAATGAATTTCAAATATTTAAAGGCATATTGGACGATATTCGATATGAAGATAGTAAGATTAAAGAGATTCCTATGTATTTTTATTTTTGAATTTATAAAAATAAAAATAAGAATAATTTATAAAAATAAAGAAAATGGAATCTAAACCTAAAATGGCAGCGGATTTGACCATAGAGCAGAAACTCTTACTTTAAAATGAAAATAGACAATTGAAACCTATAATGAGAAAGAAGTGAACTGAATTGACTGAAAAAGAAAAACATGCAGGCCTAACCACTATCAAAGATGAATTGGAAGAATTAACGTTCCTAATCGAGCCAAATATCTTCATCTCCGAGTATATTCCCTTCGGATCTAATCACATCATTGCCTTCAACGATGAACTAGACAGCCTTGGTGCCGTTGAAGGGGGGCTTCTCACGTCTATTATCGATAAAGAACCGCAAAAATGTACTTTTAGAATTACTGAAGACCCCACCCTGGTGAAGGTTCATCGATTCGATCCCAATGATTTCATCCAGTTTGAAGCAAATATCCCGTTTGAGAATGTGGGGGGCATCCAGCAAGTAGAAGATTTCGGGATTCATGTGGATTCATCAGGGCGCGTAATCTATGGCTGTAGTATATTGGAAATTGTTGGAAAACGCGATAAACATTCCTTAGATAATATCTCGCGAGTCATAGCTGATCTTGTCTCCGATTCATCACGGTTGATGAATAATTTATTAACAACCTACCAGCGCCATCTATTAGAACTCGTGTATTTTGGCGAACCTCTCAGCCGGAATAAGTTTTTCATAGTAACTGCTAGAGAAATTGACCCCGAGATGGATACCACGACATACTTAGAAGAAGCCGCCTATCATAATGAATTGAATCAAATCATTAAACAAGCTTATTATGGCAAGGACTTGCTTGGGGGGGGAAAATGCTTTTATGGATCAGAAGGCCTTCTCTTAATAACAAAAAATCTGGACCAATATGAAGAAATTCTGGCCATTATTGGATTTTTCCAAGGGCTGGATATATTTCAACGGAATTATTTCTCAAAAATGTTCATGCTCTGGGATGAAGTTCGGGATGCCCGCGATTTAGTAGATAAAGTGGCGGACCCCAATGCTATTGGCGAAGCGCAGGTCATTCTCTCCCGTGTATCAGCGGCCGTTGTTCTCATGGCGGAATTGTTACAATTTATGCAAGCTGCTTTCACTAATATTAGCTTTGAATTTCAAGAATTACAACCCTTGAACGAAGCCCAGGAAGAATTAGCTGAGTTTGTACAGCTGCGCGACAGCCTCAAAAAAGCGACCACTCGCATTGAAGATGCTAGTCTCATAGTGAAAGGACTGAAAGATGAAATTGAAGGGGTTCATGGACTCATTGCCTCCCTTAGCGAACGTCAAATGCGGCAAATGAATGAGGCGCTGAAAGATAGTATTACGAGCATGGATGAAATGACGCGCTCCTCCGAACGCACGGGAGTCGCCTTAAACGTTCTTCAAATAGTCCTATCTGGTTCTGTCGCTTTTTCGGTTCTCGCTCTATTTGTAGGAGAATATAAGTGGGTGCCGCTTGCTGATTGGCTAAGTGAAGGATCCGTGTGGGATATTCTTATTTGGGTTGGTCTTTCCATGGGCTTCTTCTTTCTAACGGGTTTCGGCATCTTAAAGTTAATTAAACGTCTCGAAGCAAAATCTGAGCCGAACCTTCGCGCGGTTTTGAAACTAGGAGCCATCTATCACCCAGAGAATTTCGAAAAATATATTGCTTCTAAATCCATAAAGCATCAACGCAGGACCTCTCGGATTGGGCACACCATTCTTGAATATACGTGGGATGATCATGATTCCGCGAAGTGGCTTGGCAATGAAGCGAATGTTATTTTTTATGTGGATATGACAAATCACATAATATTATCCGTCACCGTGAATATTGATAGCCCTAAAGCAATAACGACAAAAGAAACATCAGAAATTATGTTAACGGAATTAGTTAATGCGGGTGTTGTTCCGAAAACTATACTACAGTTCATACAATAATTTTTTTCCGATTCTTTTATCGTTTTTTATATCTTTTTTATCTTCTGTTAATTTAATTCTTTCAATTTCGCTATTTGGATTCCCAAATCCTCCCAAAATAGGAGTAAGTACCATCATTAGGATTCCAATTACCAATATTATATAAAAGAATATGATGTTATACCTATAGAGGAATTCGAGGGTCATTATCAAGAAAACCACCCAACCATATATGGAATTCAAGAAAACCAAGTGCATGCAATTTTTCACGGTAATGTTTTTTGAGCAATAGAATGCCAAACAAACTAAAAGGAATCCAAGCCCGATTGTAATCCCAAGATAAAAATAGCTCAATTTAGTCATAGAAAAAATTATGATTCCAATAAATGTACAAGATCCTGCAAAAATTCCGGAGCAAATCAGCGTAATTTTTGGGCTGAGCCGCTTTAAAAAAAGGGGAACCACTGTTTTTCCATTCTGTACTCCATGAGGCGGGCTATACGCAAGAATATGGGCAGATTGCCAAAAGAAAACCATAGCAAAAAGTAACCAAGGGACAGGATCAGTCCAGAGGGTTTGTGGAGCGAAAGCCACGTATCCCCCTATCGGAAATAATCCAATTGCTGGAGGCAATGTCATATAGCCGAACTTTTCTCGGAAATAGCCTGAATAGGCAGTAGCCCAGAGAGCTGCAATTAATAAAATTAGAGCGCAGTAAATTTTGAAAAAGATTATTGCAAGAATAAACCCTATGCCATAACAAGCGAAGGCTATTAGTAATGCCCTTCGTAGGGTAATTCCTCGAGACGGAATTTGGCGGTCAGGCCAGAGTGCGCGATCTCGCTCCCGGTCAAAATAGTCATCCATGGTATGAACTGCCCCTGTCACGAAAAAAACGGCAAGGATTCCTGCAATAGCTTGCGCAAATGTGATTGGTACATACGTGATTGTTAAAGCAAAGGCTGCGCCTGCCATTGCAAAGGGCAGTCCCATAAAAATAACAGAAACCCGCGTGATTTCTATAAAACCAATGATCCTTTGTCCGATAGATATCAATAAGGCTTTAAAATCCAATTAAAACTACCTTATAATGTCGAAGGTTGCTTGAAAAACGGATATCCTGGTATAAATCCTGTGATAAGCCCCCAAATAAGTGCTACAATAACAATTGCAATGAGAAATTCGAGTACATATTGCGTAAAAAGATTCTCCTTCAAATTCAACCCTTTAAACTTGACATAATATGCAATTATTATAATTAATACAATCGAAATGACCATTAAGTCAAAACCAGCTTGCCCCTCAATTGCCGCTATGGCATACACACCCCCGATTGCAAATGGCCAAACATATAACCCTGCTATATCATACTTTGCCAATTGTGGATCGCTCCGATGCCAATATTGCACCACCATTAAGCCAATTAGAAAAGTCATAATGGCACAATGGATCAATTTATGCCCTAAAACCTCATCAAAGAAATATATAGCTGCTTCCAAAGGTGTAGGATCCGGTGGAGGGACCGGATTTCCTAAAATTCCATTCAGGACATTTGCCGATGCATGTATTACAATTCCTGAAACCAAGATAATTGCTGCCCCAAAAAATACGAATCTAAGGATGTCTTTTTTATGTTGAATCGGCTCTGGGCTTGACTTCGGTTGCGTAATAATTGATTTATGAACATAATAGAACATAATTATCATAAAAGGTGGTGTGATAAAAATATCTAAAAGCGTTACTAAACTAATTTGCGTCCAAAATATTTCTGCCGTCTCGTAAATGACTGGAATCGGAATTTGTATATTGCCAATCGGTATAAATAGAATTAATCCGTACCCGACAAACAGAATGACCATGTAAAGTATAGTTTTATTAAGACTCATTTGCACACCTTCAACTCTACTTTTTAGGACTATACGATTTTCAAATCACCTTTAATTCTTTTTGAATCAAAAGATTATACATATAAAACCTTCTTAGTAATCTATGTGAATTAGAAATGGCAGTTGTCGCGATATCGCATGGAACCAATGTAATAGACCTTTTAGAGGATTCATTAGAGAAATTAGGCGGCATTTCCCAATTTATACAAGAGGGAAATTCCGTTTTTATTAAGCCGGATTTGATGGTACCTTTAGGACCACCAAGTACGGTTCAACCACTAGTTTTAAGCCATGTTGTAAGACTATGTCGTCAGGCAGGTGCGAAGGAAGTCTATATTGGCTGTAATCCCTTTGATGGAATTTCTTCTAAACAGCTCTTCAAGCTGTTGGGACTGGATTACTATCTCGAAAAGGTAGGCGGAAAGATCCTAATTCTTGAGGAGGAACCGTATTCTGAAGTCAAAATTTCCAATCCAATTTACTTCGATACTCTCTTTCTTCCTGAAAAATTAAAAAATAGTGATGTTTTCATCTCCTTAGTCGCCCCACGGACTGAGGTATTTGGGGAATATGCCTTGGGCATAAACAACTATTTGGGTTTATTAAATGATAAACAGAAACACCAACTAATCCAAGCGGGATCGGTTAATGGATTACTTGATTTCTTTAAGAGTCATCCCCCCCAACTTACCATATGGGATGCAATGACGGTTGGAGAAGGGGAGGGACCCTTTAATCAGAGGGCCGTTCCGTACAATCTTATTCTGGCTTCGTCCGACTTACTCGCAGGGGACGCCATTATGGCGCAATTAATGGGTCTCAAGCCACAAGAAGTAGGATTATTAAAATTAGCTTCTGAAAGGCAATTGGGATCCATAATTCCTCACGAAATTAGCATTCAAGGAATTGAATTAACGGAACATTGCAAAAATATTAGAAGCCCCCTCCTTTCATCGAAAAATATCTCAGAATGGTTTGATATTATTGAAGGACCTCTATGTCCTGGCTGTCAAATCTGCTTAAGATACTTTTTAGATTTTCTATTGCGGTTTATTGCAAAAGATCTTAAAAATTTTGGAGGATTCACTTGTTTCATTGGAAAAGTTCCTCCCGATCTAACTGCGCATCTGAAAACTGGTGTAATCTTATTTGGTAATTGTGCCAGATCCTCAAATATTCCAATACCATTTGTTAACAAAATACAAAAGAAAAAATTCTTCTTTGAATTTTCAGGATGTCCTCCTCTTAATTTACGCTTACTTGAAAAATTTTGTCTAGATTTTAAGGAATGGCTACCTTCACTCGAGTTTATTGAAGAATTTATTCGAAAATGGACGGGCGGGCGTCAATTCAAAAGTTACCCAGTTTCATCGGAAATGAAATCACAGGAGTTTATCCATAATGACAAATGATGAGAGAATTTTCCAGTGGCTCCATAATACTTTTTTAAAGCAATGGAATCATATGCTTACAATTAACAGAAATTATTCTCCACAGAAGCAAATTCCTTATGTAGACCGGAAAATTTTCTTTCCCCTTATCCCCCTTGAAGCTGATGGTTATTCCGTACGCAATTTTCTTGCCTTCGTTCTAAAATATTTAGTTAAATTAGATTCAAATTCATTTCTAATCCTTTTATGTAATACTCACCATGAACTCCTCTGGGCTGCCTTTCAAAAGACGCAATCCTATGCCTTTACCGAACTGATTGAATTGAATGAGCAGCTCGATGAATTAAACGCGTGTCTAACTATAGAAAATAGGGGGGAACGCTTCAATTGTGTGCAAAGTCTTCTGAAAAAATATCATATTTCGCAAGATCTGGGATTTTACCTTCTTTTAAATATTGAAGTTGTTTCTGAATTTAAGGAAATTTATGAAAACTTTTCTAGCTTATTGGATTTTTACTCGCAAATATGGGATTTGATGGCTAGGCATTTTAAAAGCCACACCCTACAATTCTACCCGGAACCGCTCTTTTTTAAATTCTTTAGGCATTTAACTACCAAAAATTTCATTTTTAATGCGTCTGAATTCAAAAAGCTTCTCGGAAATTTATTACCTACCCAAAATTTAATCCTCCTTTTTTTGGAAAGAGATTTCTTTGCTGGGTTAGCGATTATGACCAGACAAAATGATCTTCACTTACAATTTCTTAACCATGATACCCTTCAAAATCACCTACTCAAGTATGAGAAAAATCAGGAAAAAGGGTTAGAATACCTCAATAAAATCGTTAAAGCTACAACACCGCTCACAATAAAAAATCAGAGGATTCAAGCAACTGCATCAATTACCCTAACAGAAGATATCTGGCTTATGATTCAAGATATTATGACTCAGTATCGCTTTGAATACACGCTGGATCGCTTCTTTGAAATGCTCCGCGAAACAGAAGAAAAGTGGACAATAGAACGAAAAATTATCTTATTTAGGCGATGGGGGAAAAGTTTTATGAGTTTTCAGATTCATAAATTAATTCCCACCCAAATCTCTTCAATCATCGCATCAATTCTCAGATTCCAAAATGAAACTATCACCCGAACTGTTTGGCTGGTTGTCAACGATTCGCTAGAACTCATTTATATATTAGGTCTTGAGTTTCAAATGGGCCTGTTCACCCGGATTTACATGATTTCCAACCCGACAATTGTTGAACTGTTCAATTCCGAATCCGACAAAGCATTAGGCGTTAAAAAAGTTCATAGCTATTTTGCAGAGAATAAGACGTGGGTCAATCAACTTATTGTTATTAATTCTCAAGATTTGAATCTGCTCATTTCCTTTTCGCCTCTACTTACCACCATCAAAGGGTCCCTCAAATACCTCAACCTGATCGAAAATATTATCACCTATCACATGTATTTCTATCCCCCCAATTTCTTTGCTGATTTGATTGGCCGAAAAGGTGCTACCTATTTCTTCAAAAATATCCTTTTCCCAATGAGTTTGAGTAAGACCGATTCTAACAATCCTTAAAGGAAGCTGCGTGTATCAATTAATTAACCGGTAACTAATTCTAGGAGATCATCCAAGGGGACACGATTTAAAGCAAATCCT
>CAYGYC010000086.1:0-13953 GCA_964353755.1 uncultured archaeon
ATACGGGTTGCGAGAAAGTGTCGTGGAAGCAAAAGACTATGATATCGATTGCTGTTTATTAAAATTTAAAAAGCCACAGATTGTTATAGAAGTTAAATGGAAAGCCTTAGATAAAACAGATATTTTAAAAAGCGAAGAAACTCTCAGCAAAATTGACGCGCCCCAAAAAATCCTCTTTGTTCAAGATAAAACAAATCTTAAATCTCAATTGGAACTTTTAGATGTTAGTGATTTAATTTAGAATCAAGGACCATTTATTTTTTTATCTTTTTCTCATTTCGTAACATTTTTGAGAGAATTAGATAAACTCTGTTTTACAGAAACTTTCATCTTTTACAGAAATATTATCTTTTTTTACTAGAATCGTCCAGAATTTTCTGCATGATCTCTAATTCACTCCTAATGGCTGATGAAATTTGCGCTAATTTTTTATCCCAACCTTTTAATCCCAATAACTCTAGTGCATAGGTATCTATTTCTTCTTGAATGCGGTCTATTTCGCGGTTTATTAGTGTATTTTTAGCCACCTGAATATTTGTATATCTCCCATAAATTGTCTTGCCATCTTGTTTACTTATATTCTGAAAAAGTTTCAGTCCGGCACTTTTCATAGTTGCAGGTATTTTCTTAAGGTCCGGCACATGTAAATGAGACCAGACCTGATCTTTATGCAAATTAACCCAAGCGCCTCTAGTTTCCACACAAAATCCCAGTAGTTGAAGGAGTGAAAGAGAACTATTAAGAAATAGTACCAATATTTTCATATCTTCAGAACTTAAATCAGAAACTTTTGCATTCAAAAGAACCGCATTGCTTATTACTGTATTATCTGAATACCAGGCTAACCAATAAATATTTGGAGACGTTATCTGAACTCTTCTCGCTAATAATATTCTGCTTGACAACTCCTCATGAGCCTTTTTAATGTCATCTGCTGCTTTGGTAAGCCTCTCCATCTTAGAAAGGCCGCTTCTTACTCTCATTTCTTCTGGGATATCGGATGGGTTAATTAAAGCAAATTCCTCTTCTCCTGTAATATCCATATGCTTTATATTGCTATAAGTTCTGAGGGCTAATACGGTATAAACCCTTTTTACGCTAAACTGTGATCCCGTCCTTTTTGCCCTTAAATTTATAGTATCCTTTTCTTCTGATTCGACCTCGAACGCCACCTTTCCACGAGATGTATATTTACTGCAATATAATCTTCGGGCTTCATCTTCTACCCCTTTTGTAATATATTGCCCCGGATTATATGCCCGGATTGATAAAATGCCCTTTGCTTCGAATTCGCTTAAGGTTGGGTAACCTGCCAATGCATCTAATATTTCTAAAATAATTCTCTGCCCAATCATCGAATTAAGGCCAACCAGAGGCTTTAAATTATCAATATGCTTCTGAATCAGTTTATTTGCATTTATTATTTTAACGGCATCTACATAATCATTCGACATCCCGTTTTTCGTCCCATCTTGCGCAAAATCCTTTATTCCTTGAACGATCTCTTCTATTTTTTCGTTGATTTCTTCAAGTTTCTTTTTTAATATTACAAAAATGAGTGGTATTGGTTCCAGTATCTCAGGTAATTTTTTTAATATCACTAAATAATCGCGATATAGTACTCCTTCACTAAATGCTAATTCAACCCCACTTCTTATTACATATTCAAAGATAAATCTCCGGGCATACTTATTAACCCATTCTTTTTTCTTCGTCCCGCTGGTTGCAATCTCCCCGTTAAGGATTAGCCGTCTTAAGCTTTCCGACGATTTTCCAGCAAAAAATTCTTCCGGTGTAACGATTGCCAACTTTCCATTCATTTTCAGTATATAATCTGCCGCTGCAATAAAATATGCCCAATATCCTGTCTTACCTTTAATATACTCAAGGCACAAATCTAATTTCTTCTTTTCTATTTCCGGTATTCTTTCCCGCCTAGTAAAAGGCGGATTCATTATTACATTATCAAAATATTCACGGGGCACTGTTTGTGATAGACCTTTCTCGCTGTCCGCTTGAAGTGTAAGAGTTGGCCTGGGATGACCTTCTATGCGACTCGCTAAAAATTCTATTCCATCTCCTACCCTTATATTTGGAATGACTGGTATACTTATATTTTGGACAGCCAAGTTTATAGAAGCCATATATTGGGCAAATTGCATTACATCTATGCCGTAAATATCTCTTATAAGCATTCTATGCCGTTCAGAACCTTCTATCTCAGGAGGAAATAGATTCATTTTCCTCAAATAAGCTTCAACGAGTAATGTCCCCGAGCCGCATGCGGGATCTAGAATTCTCTCATTATATTTTTCTATAGCTAAATTAGTTAATAATTTAGCCGCGGGAGGCGAGGTAAAGAACGCCCCCAAATTTTTTCTTGTTTCTGGCGGTATAGATTCCTGAAAAAGTCTGCCTAAAAGATCTTCTTTCACAAATTCTGGTTTTAATGCTTTTATTGCAGAAATAAAAGTCGCAATAAGTAAAATAATATCTGGATCGCCTAATTTCTCTATAATAGAGGCGATGTGTAATCCCAAAATCCCTTCGTAATCCTCAACCGCATTTTCAAATAGTTCTCGAATTTGTTTCAATAAATCCGCAGGTGGATTGTAAATATCCATCTCTGGCAAGGTTTTTGGATTATATTTTACATTTTTAATAGAAATTATGTGATAAAATAAAATTTGATTGAGAAACAAGTAAGCAACAATATCCGCTACCCCCTTTCGCATTTTATCCTCACTTATATTGAATCCATCAAGGAGGGTTTTGTATATATCAACTCTACCTATTACCGCCATCAATAAATCCGCATATTCTGGTTCTTTTATATATTTATTGAGAAGAATTGCTAAACTTTTAATCGATTCTCTTGTTATATTCACTATAACATTATAATCCACTCTTAAATTAGATCTGTTTTGATTTTCTTTATGACACGGTCTTTTATTCGTTTCTTTCACGATAATAATCCTCTTATCTTACCTTAATCTTCAGAGAATTCTAATAAATCCTTTGTAATCCACGTCTTTCCTTTCTCCAAAATGTGAATACATTTAATCCCCTGTTTATGGAGTTCCAAGGAGATATACTTTCTATGGCATTTCCATGGAAATTTTTCTGCACACATTATCACCGTTCTCTCTTTAATCATTGCCTTTAACTGCTCTATACCTTCTTTAAATTCATTCGTCATTATATGAGCCTGATAGCCCCCTTTTCTGAATCCTCCCAATGTATCTCCCATCCATTTATATATTATTTCATTTTTAGGGAGTTCATTCTCTAAATGGGCTCTACTAAAATGCGGAAATTTCTTGGAACCAGGAAAGCTTCTAACATCCACTACTATTTTTATTTCAAACTCCTTTAACAGTTCAATAAACTCCTCCAAGCTTCTATTTGAATGCCCTATTGTGTAGATTTCCATTGCAACCATTTAACACGATTTAAAAATTTAAGAAATTATTCAAGAAATCTGTTGCAGATATTTGTTCCCACGAGTTAAGAATTATTTGATATTCCTTGGGATTCTCTTTTTTGAGTCTGCTTTCATTGATTGCTTTTATTATTTGTTCTTTTTTTAAAATTTTGAATTGATTATTCAATTCAATCCAAATTTTCTTATCTTCATGCACAGCTTGGTACTCGTCTGGTAAAATTGCCGATAAAGGCTGGGTATTCAAGGCTGTTTTAAAATTCGAGTGCGTTTTGATGAATGTACATTTCTCATCCACATCATAAAATTCATTGTTAAATCCTAATGCTCCAAATATCTTGCCTAAATCAATCCACTGGCTAATCGGATATTTATGGCATGCAACGAATTTGGTATCATGGATTGAACATTTATTATCAGCAAAAAACGGGCAGGGGCGCTCGGTTACCCGATAAATTAAAACAATAATTTTCTTACTTTTTTCCTCTAGAATCCTCCGTAATGGTTCTACTTGGAATTCAACATCTAACTTTTGAGCCAATAGTTTTGCCCTCTCCAATTCTGATGGATATAGACAAAGATACTTTGTTTGACAACATAATCCACATTGCTGACATTTAAATTGAATAGTCATCATCTAGACCTATTTAAAAGTTAGTAATTTACGCGCTCTCATCTGTTATTGTTATCTTTTCTTCATTTCTACTACTTTTTTTCTCCTTCTGAACCTTGGTTAGAAGGTATAATCGCAGAGTGTCGTATAATAATTCCGGGTTAATATCATCGAATTGAACGTCCATTTCACTTCCCCCTATGATTTGTAGATTGCTCCCTTGTTGTATGATAATCAGCTGAGGTTTCGTTTCCACATCTTGATGAGATGTCTTTTTACGAATTACGGCTTGATATTCTTGGGCTTCCACCTTTGGAGTCTCTTTTTCTCCTAACATATCTGCCACCCGTCCCAAGATTCCTCCTGTAACCTTTGAAATTTTATCTAAATCAAACCCAAAATCCGCCGAAGTTTTCTTCAGGCGCTCCATAACTTCCTTTGCCGCTACCTCACGTACCTCCTCCCGCATAACGTGATCTGCATCTCGCATAAACTCCCTTACTTTCTTCACTCGTGGCCCTAATGCATCAATAAATTTCCTTACTGGGGCATTCACCTTTTTAAAATACAATTTCTCTACCATACTTCTCTCTTCTGGCATATATTCTGGTTTCAGACGCACTACCTCATATTTAAGCGTTGAATTTATCGGTCTATCCCCCCGTCCCATTAGTTCTTTCATGATTAGCAGGAATTTATCTAACCCAAATGTCATCAACTCGCTTCCAAGTGTTAAATGAATCTCTGTTCGTAGTTCCATTTCCCCTTGTATCAATTCGTCTAACTTCCGCGGCTTTGTTATGAGTTTCAAACGGGTTACTTTTCCTGCATCCACCGCTACCTCCAATTTTGTAAAACCTGTTTTTCTGACTGGCTTGAGAAATTCGAAATCCATTTCAATCTACTGCCCCTATTTCTTTCTCCGGAACCAAATGTATAAGAAGGCCGCGAGGGCACCGAGAATGGCGGCAATGATAATAATCAGGGTGAAGGGGAACGGCGACGTAATATTAATCAATACCGCGGTATAGCTCTCGTCATCGTATTGCCCATCTGAATCCATTAGGATCGCCAAAAGGACATACGAACCTCGGAGGGAATAGGATTCATCAAGGATATACGAGACCCCGTCCCGCGGTAAGCTAAGCGAATCAGAAAAGCTGGACCCGGAGAAAGGAATTTCGGTCCCCCACAAGGGTTCATACACATACGCATAAAGACCAATCGTGAAATAGCTAAAGATTACTACATAGGCATGCATGGTCGCTAAAGTGCTTTCAGGATCAGACCCGCTGATTTCGATGCTAAAGGAAGATCCTAATTGGAGTTCTGGGCGGGAATAGCCTAATGAAGCAAATGATTTTCCTTTCAATTTAGTGTTCATTTCATCAATTTGCGGATATTTATCATTAATATAAAAATCGAAGATGACGCTGGAATAATCGGCATTTCCGCTGGAATCAACAATTTCCAGGAAAAGGGTATAAGTCCCTGCTGGATAGCTGTAATCAGGGGCGAGAACCAGCGAGAAATCAGTTTCAACAGCATTTTTCAGGGTGATATTCTCTAGTTCTACGGTTAAATATTTGATATCAGATCGAAAAGTGTCTAAGGAGGTGATGTAGCAAGTGATATTGCGCAGGTCCATATTGGTATCCGCATCCTGGAGGGTGATATTTAGAGTCAGCGTATCGGTGTTCCGATAGAGATCGTTGGAAATCTCATCATCATACTCACTAGGAAGATCATTAGTGGACGTATGAAGCGATGAGGCTTCAATTTTCGGCATATTCACAGTGGTATTGAAATAGGTGATTCCGATACCTGTTTTGGAAGATGTTAGGTTTGCAATGGTTATATTGACCCGAAAGGCGCCTTTTAAATTAGTAGTAAAATTGAAGTAATAAGCTCCATTGCCCAGTCCAACCACAGTACTGGCATTACCAGTCCATATTGTTGTCCATCCCAGATTATAATAGGAAACTTGACAGCTCAAATTTTTAGAGGGAATGAGATGATCGATGTAACCATTTGCAGGATCGCTGATATAAAATCCAATGGCTGTTTTATTATTTGCCCCTAATTCGAGAATGGGGCGGTTAGCGATGACCTCCACACGCAATTCTTGGGAGTTTGATCGCTGCGATTCATTCAGGAGCCATGTAATCGTTTGGAGCACGAGTTTTTCATTGTAAGAATAACTGAGGAAATCATCATAGAATATGCGTTCAAATCCCATACAAACGAGTTTATGATCTGCTTGATTATAAACGCCAATGAGGGGCGTAGAAGAATAGAATGCCGTAGAATTCGCTTTGAGCGGATTGACTTGCAGCCCAACTCCTGCCAACCACGTGAATTGTGATACGCCCTGGGTGATGGGATGCGGTATAATATTGGTAATTAAAAAATCATCCGTTACTTTCAATATCCCCATATCATAAGATCGCTCGATGTTTGTTTTCGTGTAATTTATACCGACATTTAGAGCGTTAAGTAACTCATTTAGAGATTCGAGAGCAAAGTAGGGATAGAAACTGCCCAGAATGAGCAAATTTCCTCCGTACTGCCAGTATTGCTGAATTGCCATAATTTCCCGCGCTGTTAGAGGTAGTTCGATATCAGGGAGGATGAGGAGATCGTATTGGCTCAATAATGGAAAGGAAAGGAGGGCGGCGCCATAGGTTACCGCGATATTGTGTCCGAAGAGTAATTTAGTAAAATTATAATAGTTACTCCGAACATTATCGCCATAATCAGAATTATGGAAACAATCGAAATAGATGCGTCCTCGCGGCGTATGCACGTTAAAGGATAAATCCACAGTCTCTAACAATTTATGGGTTTGATTATTTCTTATCTCAATTATTCCGGAATAATAACCAGGTCGAATACTAAGAGGAACGGAGAAAACTAATTCTAAATCTGTAAAGAAAGAATTTTGATCCTTCACATAAACTAATGTATTATTTATAGGGATCTCATTAATAGAGGTATTTTGGAGGGTTATATATTTGGAAACATTGCCAATACAGCTTACACTCAGGTTCATTCGGTCCCCTAATAAAATGATAAAATCATCGCGATACATCTCGCCTGGAAAGAGTGAGAATTCAAGGGGTGAGATAGGCAAGGCATGTGGGAGCACCGTGGAAATATTATATGTTGGTGCAGCTTGCAGAAGTGCAGTGTAGCTATCGTTGACATTGACTCGTCCCGCACCTTCTTCATTTGGAGAGTAGTTAAGGGAATCAGCTCCTTTCATCAAGGCAATTCTAACTTGGTAGGGGTTAAGGGTAGGAAACGCATCTAAAAGTAAAGCGGCAGCCCCGGCCACCATGGGGCACGCCATACTCGTCCCACTCAGAATAGCATAATCATTTCCGCCGTTCCCTGGAACATAATAGTCCTCAAGTTCCATGATGGCTCCAAGAACGGAATCTTTTGCGATAGGAGCGAGCACGTTTTCTCCCGGGGCGAGTACATCGGGATCTACAAACCCTAAGCTTGTGGGTCCACGGCTGCTAAACTCTGAAATTTCATCATATTTATCCGTAGCTCCAACGGTCACGATACTGCGGGCGGAAGCCGGGGACCCTACCGTCGAATAGAATGGTCCAGAATTGCCGGCAGCAGCAACTACCACAATCCCTTTTTGGGTGGCATTATCAACCGCTCTGCAAACAGGGTGATCAGGGTCAGAAATGGAAAACCCTAAACTCATACTAATAATTGCCGCATGCTGAGCAATACTCCAGTTAATAGCTGCGATCACTCCAGATAAATAACCCGAGCCATAGCGATCAATACATTTGGCATTCAACAATTTCGCATCCGGTGCAATGCCAGCCAGACTATAACTCAAAGGGGCGGAGGTTCCCGTTCCTGTTGCGATTCCCGCGCAATGCGTGCCATGCCCGTTAAAATCGGTTGGCCCCTCTTCTTTATCGGCATCAAATCCGTAGGCGCTTTTCACAAAGGAAGTCTGGGCAAGCATTTTCCCGCTAAGATCAGCATGAGTAAAGTCAATCCCGGTATCTATAATTGAAATATTAATTCCTTGCCCCGTGGCATTGCTCACATATGACATTGCTCGCGCATTAATTTTATTGGCACATTGACCTAATTGAAATATCTCATCAAAACTGATTGCCAAAGAGGGTTCTATATCTATTTTAATCTGCTCATCCAAATATATTTTTTTCACAATGTTTAATTCGGCAATTTTATGTAATTGATCACTTGAAACTTCACAAGCTATTGCAGAAATGAAATCAAATCCAATCAGATCTGAACTCTCTTTGCAGATGCCTGCAATCATTTGTTTGGCTTGGTCCATTTCCACCCCTTTTTCTAAATTGATAATGACCCGATTATTCTTCGTTTTAAAAAGAGAATCATCAAACATAAGCTTAAGAGCGGATAAATCCGTTTTTTCTGGATTTATCTGATAACTTAAAGGAGTAAATAACATGAATCCATTACTCAAGAATAAAACGCTTAAAAATAATGCTATAAATTTAGTTTTAAAGTTCATCAACCCTAACACTCTTCTTTGAAATTTATTATAAATCCATCTCTTTTATACAAAAATGGATCTTCTTCTGTAAATAAATAATTATTTTTCCACTTTAATAAAAAATATGTAAATAAAGGGCTATTATTGTTTCGGTTCCTTCAATTTAGATAATTTTGAAAAACTCCAACTGTGTTCTGTCGAGAGCGTAAAATGGCAGATGATTGAGAGGCAAATGCCGAAGGTGAGACAAACCCCAAAGCTATAGGCTGCGAGGAGTCGGGCGCTATCCTGAGAAAGTAAGGGATCAGGGGAAACTGAATATAAAAATGCGGAAAACAGAATTTGCATAAAACTGAAGCAAATGATGATTAACGTTATGTACGTGAATCGGATAATTCCACATCCCATTTTATCATTTCTATTTGCATTCACGAAAATCAACAGAATCTGACCGAATAAGAGAGGAATTCCTACGAGAAGGTCAATTTCCATAATGGTTTTGAAGAAAGGCAAGAGTAGACTTAGTTGATAGGATATCAGCGTGAAAAGTAGGATAATCAGTGTGATAATTATATATCGCCCAAAAAATTTCTCAGATTTTACGAAATCACTTTTCATTTCAGTTTCAACCTCCTAATTCTAATCCCATAAAGCGTTCAATGTAATAGGTGGAAATTTGCCCCCCATACGATTGAAAGAGGAGATCAAAGGCATGACCGGCTCCCGGGATTTCTATCAAGATACAAGTCTTGTCAAGGCTGTGGGCGTATTGTTGAAACTCGACAGCATTGGTCGCATAATCGGCTAATCGATCTTTAGTCCCATGAACAATCATGATGGGTGGTACAATGGTACTATTCTGAATTAAAAAGAAGGGGGAATACCATTGGTACATCTCTTCTAGGGGGAGAGAACCCTGTAATAATACATCAAAGAAGGTGGCATTTATTACTTGTGTGGCAGGATAGAACCAGATACCCCCCCGAATGTTCATACTAGACGCGAAGACTCCTGTAAAAAATGGATTTTGATACCCGAGGGAGACCATTGCCGCTAAATATCCCCCTGCAGATCGCCCAACAATGAATACTTTATCGAGATCGGCATGATATTTCGTTTGATTCAGTTCTAAAACTTTAGTGAAATTACCAATATTGTTTAATTGCTGTGGGATAGTATAATTGAGATTATAAGACGGTGTGACCAGGGATGCCACCATCGCCAAGACACCCCCAAACCCACCCATTTCGCTGGCAAGCGCTTCAACATCATACACGCCATATTGGATATCGAAGACGACATATCCCTTCGAGGCGAAATATTTATTGAAGAATGCCATGTTTCCGATACCTTTATTACCCATAACCCAGCCACCACCATGGATCGCAATGATTACGGGAAATGGCCCTTCCCCTACTGGTTTATAGTAATCAAAAAAGAAGCTATCATTCCCGTTATTGAGATAAAGGATGTCTGTTTCCAGTGTATATGCTAAGTCGTCAATTTCAATTCCGAAAATGTAATCATAGAGGGAAAAAGGCACGGCTCTCATGTTGGAGGTATCCAAATTGGTATATTGAATTCCATAAACTTGGGCGAGCTGATTCTCGGCGGCATTTACTTTTGCGGGAATTGAGAAATAAGGGATAAATGCCCCGATGAGGATGAAGATGCACATTCCAATCACGACTAAAGTCGTTTTTTGTTTCTTCAAAAATGAAAACCGGATGATGATTATCGCACTGAGGATATACGTAAAACATAATAACGGAGCAATCCCTGGATAAATCAATGCAACAATCGTTCCAATAAGCGTAGCATCCAAAAATAGATAGAAAAAGGTTATGAGGAAAAATATTATTAGGAGGGAATAACTAAATAATAAAACTAAATATCGTAATAATCTCTTAATTTTCATAAGATAACCCCGGTTTTAGTGATTATCAATTGTGATACCATTGAAAAAAGATTCACATCCTTCTTTTTACACTATTAAATTTAAAAATTATTAAAGTCTCTGAAGTGCCTTTAAGTTTTTAAATATATTATTATTTGTACTTTTTACAATTCAAAGAAACTCCAATTTTTGGAAGACTAATGGAAGAGCGAACACGCTTTGATTAACGAGATTATCATAACTAATCTAGGCGGTGTGATTCTTTATTACAAAAACTTTAAGGAAGACATCTTGGATTCAGACTTAATTTCAGGCTTTTTCGCCGCTATTCAGCAATTTGCAGATCATATCTCTACAAGCCTAGAGGAAATCAAATTGGGCAGTAAAATCTATACTTTTCTGGCTACAGATAAAATATATTTAGCCATACAAACGGATATCACTCAGTATAAAGTCAAAAAAGCAATATTGCAAAATTTAAAAACGCAATTTGAGGATAAATTTAGAGAAGAGCTTAATAGACCATTGGTGGATACAGATAATTTCAGGAATTTCAACGAAGTCATAGATATTGTATGTTCCAATGAGAATATTGCACAACTGATTATAAAGAATGAAACCAGTGAAGAAGAACCTGAAGAAATGCAAAAAAGTCTGCTATTGCTTTTCAATTTAATTAAAAAAGACCTTGATAAAGTCATTTATGCGTTAATTTTGGGTGATTCTGTTATTGTAACAGGAGATAAGGCTCTTGTTAAGCTTGCTATCGATACCCTTGCCCTTTTTACTTTCAACCGAGCGCCTGAAATAATCTATTGGACGAAAGAATATACCATTGGAGATATTGTTGGCGGACCACCAATCCTTACCGATGTTTATAAAACGGGTGTAATCGTCGATTTGAAGAATAGTCGGGTGATTAGAGGCAAATCAAATAATTTCTGTAAGAAATTACTCACCCAAATTCAAAATCTCGACTGGATCAGTGCCGAACGCGTTATTAAAACGGAATTTCAAAAAATATCTTCTAAATCCACTGAAATTATCGAAATGATCACCCAAAAAAATATTGACTCCGCACAAATTGATAACTATATTGCCGATATTGAACTAGATGACATTGAATTTCTTGAAATACATACGAAATTAAAGAATCCGCACCTTCTAAACGAATTAGAAAAAATCTTTTCAGAGATCCAAAAGAAAAAAAGCAAAATTTTGAGGGGGTTTCAAAAACAAACTTGGTAATTGGAGGTTTTTAATGTGTCTAAACTACAAGAAATAATAAAAAATCATATCGTATATTTTATTGGAATTGGAATCTTAATAGCAGTGTGTATCGTTGTATTAATTATCAAGCCACATGCTTCCGCACCAGAAATTCTGGACCCAACCCTCCATCCCTATAATCTTGTTACTTTTGGTCTTGGATTGGATACCACTGTTCTACTTTGGACCATAGGTGCATTCTTAATCTATCGCTGGAATCAAGGAGGTCGCACGAATATATCACTTCTTGTTTGGGGAATTGGTTTTTTTATCTACAGTATTACCTTCATTGCTCATATTTTCAAAGGTTGGGGATATCCTTGGGCAAATGAAAATGCTTCGTCTGAATTATTTTTCTTGTGGCGTTTTGGCATGATTATCTGGGCTGGTGCATCCTTGTATGGAATTCTGCGTATCATTACTGAGAAAAAACTCCTACAAATCGTTCCTCCCGTAGTGGCGATGGGCACCTCGTTTGCATGGTTTTATTATGGCTTATTTGTTGTAGAGACCGCGAATAATATTGAATGGATGATGTACGGCTTTCTCTTTGCCATTTGGATCCCCATCTGTTTCTCTATCAGTTATATCTTTCTGATCTATGGACGAAAGGCAAACATCTCAGGTCCTAAAATCCTCTTCTTAGGTTACCTTGGTCTTACAATTACTTATATGGGATGGGCCCCTTGGCATTTCGCAAATGTTGTCTACTTCTACTTTGTTTGGTACTTCCTCTTTCTGCTCTCTTTGGTTCCCATTCTGATTGGCTTTATGATGCTTTCAAAAGAGACCAGTGAAGCCAAATAATCTCTTTCTTTTTTTTATTTTGCCCTTAAACTATTTAGGTAAAAACTCATAGTGATCTATATGGGATCTGATAGTAAGAAAAAAAAGGGTCCGATTGGGCCGTATAGAACCGATGAAATCGAATCGGTGCGGAAGAAACCGCCCAAAAAACCGAATCCTAAATATGAGGAACCCTGGCTCTACGAAGAGGAATATTACTTGGAAAAGCACGACCCTTCGGCTAAGCCTAAAAAGGATGACTTAGATAAGCACCCCGAACCCTGGCTGTACAACAAACCCGATTATCAGGATCAATTTGACCAATTTGATAAAGATGACGATGCTGATTCTGATTATGAAGCAATTCATGGCAAAGGTAAGCCCCCCTCAAGGAAAAAGAAGAAAGCTGCAGAAGAAGAGAATCCATATCGAGAAGACGAAATCGAAACCTAACTTTCCTTTGGTTTTTTAGATAAAAATTAAATAGGTTAATAATCATTCTTACATGAGATTATATGAAAGAAATAAGGCAAAAGAAAGGGAAAAAGAAGAACCGTTTCGGTGATTATAAAGAAGACGAGATCGAATATGGCTATACTACTAAGGAAGACAAACCCGATAAGACTGATGATTGGGAAGGCTTAGAGGGCGAATATTCCTAAAACCTTAGTTTAAGGAGAATTAGATTTATACTGAAATAAATGGCTGCAGTTTCTTTTTCAAATCCAGTTGCTGTTCTTCTGATAAATCGACTAAAGGAGGGCGTACAAAACTTAGAGGATATCCTAAGAGTGATAACACGTATTTGACTGCGCCATGACTGGGAAATTGTTTTATTATTGCACGAATTTTTGATACGGTCTCCTGTGCCGCCTGGGCTGCCGGTTTATTCCCCGCTAGAAATGAATTTTTTATTTGGAGGACCTCTTTGGGGAAGATATTGGAGATGGACGAGATAACACCACTTGCCCCTTTATCGAAAGATGAATAAATTAATGCATCAGATCCCGCATAGACTTGAAGTTTCTGGCATTTTGCCAAAAATTCTTCGATAGATTGAAGGGTACCTGACGAATCTTTGACCCCTACCAAATTCTTAAAGGATTTCAACTTATTTATCAAATCAGGGGTAATAGATACTCCGGTATATTTCGGGATATGGTAGAGAATGAGTGGTATTCTTGTCTTTTCCAACACTTGCCGGAAATACGTATAAACTCCTAAGGGATTAAGGTCTTTAAAATAAAAGGGTGGTACAATTAACGCCTGGTCAGCAAGTCCTTCACAAAAATTGCATAAGTCAACCGTTTCTTTTACATTTGCCCTCCCTGTTCCAGCAATTATCTTTAAATTCCCTTTCTTACTTTTAAAAGTAAATTGAAGGAGTGATTTCACCTCTTCATAGCTTAACGAGGTAAATTCCCCAT
>CAYGYC010000087.1:0-13904 GCA_964353755.1 uncultured archaeon
TTGTTCCCGAAAAGGGGAACGTGAAGGCCCGTTGGACCGCCAGTTCATCGCACACGCGTCGAAAGGATGGGTATTTGTCGATGTAATGACGAAGGATAAATTCTGGGTCCTGAGGGAGCGGGACATTCCGTTCCAGGTCGTGAATTTGCGGGGAGAACGGCTCCCTCACGGGCGTAGGGAGGTTTAACTGTTGGAGGGTCTCAAGGCATGAATTCAACCCAAATAACCCCCATATATAGATGAAGTCATCGAAAGGCTCCACTTCCTGCTCCTCGCGGTCCTCTGCATCTTCTTGTACTTCTTCCTCCGCCGCTTCCTCTTCGGTATCTTCCGTAGGCGCCTCTTCCGGTTCTTCTTCCCTTACTCCGTAAGCGCCCTGTTGATAGGTCACTTCGCTAGTATAGACCCCTAGCCGGTAGGTTTTATAGTACAATCGGGGAATCGCCCCGGCATAGGAGTGCCCCACCGCCGCGAGCGAGGCTAAAATGCTCGTGAGGTCGGGGTTGACCCCGGGGAGCACCCGGTAACTGAGTTTATGGGTAAACCAGTAGCAAAGTAAGAAGAGAGGGAGTTGCTTTGCAAAGCGCTTAATTAAGGGAAGAATCAAATCATACATGAAAGGTTCGTGAAAGCATAACACGAGGAAAGGGACTTGATTTTTGGTCAGGTAGAATTTGGCGAAGTGGAGCACTTCACTGGGATCGGTTGGTAGTAGCTTCGGTAAGGGGGGTGGCGGGTGCTCGTGGAGGACTTCCTTGAAGAAATTGATCCATGTGCGGTACGGGCGCTTGTGTTGCCGCGCGGTATACTCCTTAAACCAGCGGCTCCAGGTTGAGAGGAACGTCGGATCGTCGCCCTTTTGGAGATAATTGGTGGGCGTGATCGTCAGCTGCTTGTAAAAGGGCCAGGGATCTGTCGCATCTAGCTGGCGCTGAAACGCTAAGCTTTCGTTCAAGGTCCGGAGTACGGATTGGAATCGCCCCCGATCGCAGCTCGGCGCAATCCACCCCTGCGGGGCGGTTCTCTTCCGGTGTTTCCCCGAATGGATGCCTATTAGAGAGAGAAAGAAGCCGAGGTAGGTCTCGAAATTCGCGGTGAAGTTCACCTCAGCGAGCCGTTTTCGGAAGAGCGGAATCCGACGGTATTTATTTATCCTGACCAAGTATAAGAAGAGGGAGACCAGCCCCAGTGCGCCCTGAATGAGCGAACTTTGGAAATACTGGGTGTATTGCTGTAATTCCCGGTCCATATCCCGCCGAATGATCTGGTAAGTATGGGAGGCTGTGGCATCAATCCGAAGGGTGATTCCGTAGGTCTGCTGGAATTCGGCGGGTGGGAGCGATAGGCGATACGGGTGATGGTCAAACCAGAGAAACTCTAAATGATCAGCGCGCTGTTCTAAGGCGTCCAGATAGGAATAGCGGAGATTGCGGAAAAAGATGGGGTCTTTTGGGAGTTGAAAATCCGCAAGGATGAGGAGGTTGTGCTCCCTCTTCCCTGTCCATAGGAGTTTAGGGATGCTGAGTTGGAGCGTCTTCTTGAGCCTCTCCGGCGTAGTCGGGAGGATGTGAATCTTCCCGCGTTTCGGCGTATGCCAGTGCGCATATTTAATGCAGAGGTGAAGGGTGGAAAAGAACCCATCCTTATCGCCGTGCGTGACAACGATTACATTCTTGAAGCGGGTGGTAAACGGGACGGGTTTCGCCGGCTTTGATTGTTGCGGAAGGGCTTCTGGCGCTTGGCTCCAGCCCACCTCAGGGGGTTCCGGTTTGAGCAGCCATGCGATATGTTGGTAGAAGGCGGTCAGCTGAGTGTCTTCCAGGAGGGAAAATCTACGGTGCTCCGCTGCTGTTGCATCGCCAAGAATCGCCGATTTGAAGGCAGCCGCTTCGCGCCGCATGATGTCCCGGAGTGGCACGAGTTCACCTTGATAGGGGAACCGATGCGCACAGATCAATTCGCCCAGAGTCTCCGAAGCCCTCTGCCCTGCTTTGGTGAGGGTGTAGATCCGCTCCTTCTTCCCGATTCTTTCAGACGCAAAATCTTTTTCCAGTGAGAACTCCTTGGATAAGCACCATTCAGTGAGGGGTGTTTCAGGGAGGAGCAACTGTGTTTTGAGCGAGGAATCCTGCCCGCAAAACGCGAAAAGGAGGTAGTAGCGGAACAATGGTCGGTAAAAGTCCATCAGATCGAAGAGCAAGGTCCGATTATTGGGGTGCTCGATAGTTGGCGGGCGCCGATGCCGGCGATGGAGAAATCCGCTCCCGGGATAATACTTATCGAACCCGACCGTTTCTAAGGCGCTCATCAGTTCGCCTTGTAAGCGGTAGAAAAGGTCGTTGAGCGCGCAATTGAACGGGTCCCGCGCTTTCGCGCCCAAAGCGGGGGCGCCCCGCACGGTCCGTTGGACCTTACGAGCGCGAAACTGAAAGCGAGGGGGGAGCAGTGCTTTGGTCAGCTCCCACGCTGCATTGTCGGCTATCCCTTCCCGGCCTAGCAAAGCGTTAGTGAAATTCCTCGTCTGGCGGGTCGCAGAGTTCTGGTTCCAGTCACCCCAGAGTAAGAAGATCTGGGCGATTTGATCGAATTGCCGATAGATCAGCGGCAATTTTCGGAGGGGTTTGAATTGCCCTAAGCGGTGGGTGAGGGAAATATTGGTTAAAATCTTAGCGATGACTGATTCTGCGGCTTCAGTAAAGCAAGTGGTGTCATCAAGGTCATGTAACACTTCCCGTAGCGCATTCGCTTCCGCGGTTTTACGGCGTGCCGTGTCCCGTTTCTCTTGCGATTTCGGAATAACTTCAATACCGTTCCGTTGGAGCAGGGCATGATCTGCGGGCGTTATTTCCCCGCCGGCGAGAATTATATAATTAACCTCGCCGAAAAAGTATCGGTCATACCGGGGGCGAAAGGGTCCAGCGGCACCTCGCCCCGAGAGGTAAATGAGGGCGATGCCCACCGTTGCCGGATCTTCGACGAACAAGGTCTCCCCTTGCGTTAGATAAAGCGTGCGGGGATTCCTTTCAAGTGTGATATAGGAATATCCGTTTTCCTCTTCAATCCGTTCCTGGAGCTGGTCCAGTGAAATGTCGAGTCGCCCCTGATAGCGCCCTTTCCGCACCTGTTTCAGGAGGATGTGGCAGTGGCGGCAGATGGTCATCGTTTCGTAGAGGGTTGTGTCGAGGCGGTAACAGCGGGGTATGAGCACCGTGCCGGCGCGGTGACAGCGCGGGCAATGAACCTTGTCCCCTTCGATGGGTTCAAAATGCTGGGGGTGATAGATCAGAAATTGATTCGGTTTAGAACGGCGTTGAAACTGCGCACAGGGCGGGTCCGACACAGTCCAGCCAGTCTCGCATTTGTACCCCACCTTGCAGTGGGTCTTCTCTTCCTGTGCTGTCTCGTAAATTTTCTTCTTGCGAAAATGCTGGCACTCCTGGCAATGGATTTTGGGGGCGCTCCGCCGTTTGTAGCGCAGTAAGTAGAAGCGGTAGGAAGGTCGATGCGATTGCCCCCGCTGCTCCCGTTCGTAGTAGAGTTGTGAGTGCAGCGGCCCGTGCAAAACGGCATGGATGCCGGCGTTCGAGATCGGCAGATTTTGTGTGGCGAGAGCAGCTTTCAGCTCCGCAATGGTAGCTCCCGCGGTGCCATAGCATTCCAGGAGGTCGGTGATGGGTTTCGTAAAGCGGGCTTCCCGGCGGTAGGTGCCCCGCGGGCGGTGGTCCGGCTGCTTTCCGCGGCGGGGGGTCTTGGGTAATTGGAAGTGATAGATATTGCGCCGCAACCGTTCCGAGATCAGGACTTCGGGTTTGCTTACCGCGGGGAATTGCGCGATGGTCCGATCATAGTAGGAGCGGGAGCCGGGGGGGTGTGGGGCGCAATGGGCGCGGTAACTTTGATAAAGGGCGGCCATACTTGCTGCGAGCCAAATGGCAGTCCGCCGATAGACCTCTTCATCCCCCGGATCGATCTTATATTTACGGCGGTGTTCGATATTAGATCCCGGCTCCCGTGCCGCGTATTGCTGCATGAATTGCTCTATTGCTTTCTGCCGGGCTTTGCGGCGCTTCGGATCCTGGATTTCGATTACTAGTCGCGCGGCGACATGCTGCGCCAGGAAGGCCATATACGCATGGGCAAAACTTTCCCGGCGGATCAGGTATTTTTCGGGTGATTGGAGCAGAGCAGGCGACAGGCGTTCGCTATTTGTTTTGAGGAAAGCCAAGCCTTGAATGGCAAATGCCACATCGATCCCCGTTTCTACGATGGCATCCCCCATAAAGGTGAGCGCATACTTTCGACCGACCGGGCGGACGAGTTCTTTGCAGATCAGGAATTTGAGCAGCCGCTTGAAGTTAAGGAGCGAGGTGATCGCCCACGCATAGGCGGGGTACTTCGGGGTCGCGGAGCTGCCGCAGATAACCTGGAGCAGGCGCTGTTTGAGGGTGCGTTCGGACTGGGGGTGCCAGAATAAGAGTTCCAGGACGAGCCGTCGGAGGTCGACGCGGGGGAGAACCCCCGGCTCGTCCTCAAAGTTGAATTGGATGATCCAGTTACCATCGGCGGAAAGCCGATATTTACCCGCGATTTCGCTCCGCAACTCCTCTGTAACGATGAATCGGATTTCCCCGACTTTGCCCTCCTCTGCCTTCCGGAGCCGCCCACACATCTGACTCAAGCGGGCCGCGGTGTAGAGGTCCGGATCGACCACGATGAGGAGGTTAATGCCCTTCACGTTGACGCCCGTCTCGAGCAGCGGCGAGGATACGAGGATTTGAATATGGGCATCAGTCTTGAATTTCTCGAAGATCTCCTCCTGGTCTTCCTGCGGAAGCCCGGCATGGATCAATTCACACCACCCCTGAGTACTATAGGCTTGCCACCACTCTTGCTTCCAGATGGCTTTAACCATTGCTCCAGCCAACCAGCGAGCATGGCAGAAGATGAGGATACGCTGGGGCAGGCCAGTCCCCTGCTCTGCCAAATAGTTCCGGAGGACTTCGCTCACTTTTTCCACCTTGCGCCGCTCCAACCGCGCATAATCAATGGGTCCGGAGGTCCCGAGTCGGAGGGTCTCCTCCCGGTATTTGAACTGGCGGTTCAACGGTTCGACAATTAACTCACAGCCGAGTTGGGCACACCACCACTCCGCATCCTTTTTCGTCATCGTGGCAGTGAGCAAGCAAAATTGCGGGTCGTGCTCCGCCTTCAACTTAAACAGTAAGGTTTGGAGCGGCATGCCCCGGGTCCGGTCTTGCAGGTAATGGCACTCATCCACCACGACAGTCCCAAAGCACTTCCGTTGCGGCAGGTATTGCCGGCTCTGCACGGCAAAGCAAAATGCCCGAAAGGCTTCATAGGTAGCAACGATGATGAGCCCCTGGCGATGCCGCTGTAAATCCACCTTGGTCGGTTTCTCCTCCCCGGAGATAGTAATTACGCGCACCCGTTCCCGCGGGGGCTCATCGAACAGGGGGCGATTGAAGAACGCCGCGATTTTTTTCCGCTTCTCATCGAGCAAGCGTTTATGGGGAACCAAGTAGACCCCAATCCAGCCTTGCGACATACACCAATGCAATCCCGCCAAACTAGGCTCAGTCTTCCCCTGATCGGTATCTACTAACTCTAAAATACTTTGGCCCTTGATGGTTTTCGGGATGGCTTTTCGCTGGTGGGGATACAACCCCTTGAACTCCTTTATCCGCTCCCGAAAATCCGCGTACAATAACTCGGGGAACTGGCAAAGGTGAACTTTCAGCGGTGGAAAGCGTGAGTTCACTATTTTGGAGGTCGACTGATCTAGAGGAACTGCTTCCACCATCGTATCATCATCGGATCCATGATTTTAGTTAACCCATTATAACCCCAGAGAATGATCTTATCCTTAAAATAAAGTATGCTTTTTTTCACTTTTTATGCTTTTTGGAGAATATTGGTTTCTATAATTTTTTTTATTACCCATGAATAATAGAAAAGAAAATGAGATCTCAGGGTTTCTGGAGAGATAAGAGGATCTCTTATGAATTACTCCCCTATTTATTAATAGACTATATAAAGGGAGGCTGGAGAACCGCGGGTCATCGAGGTGTTTATATACCTTTTTGAAGTAAACAAAATTGGTGAATTTCATGATGGCTGAGCACGAAAAAGTGGTTGAAGGAAAAGAATTGAACCCAGAATATGGGTTAAGAGAAGAATCACAGGATTTGATGGAAGAAATAGTAGAAACTATCAGGATCCCAGAAAAAAATGAAGAAAATAAGGCAGAAGAAGCCGGAAAGATGCGAGTTGTGGAACGGATTCAGCTGGAGAAGTCCGAGGACTTGTATCGGGTGTGCCATTTGGCGAAAAGTTTGTATAACCGAGCCAATTTTCTGATCAAGACGGCGCTGGAGAAAAATCGGTATTGGGTGCGGTATTTGGAGTTGTATCGCCAACTGAAAACGGAGCAGGTCTTTCAAGCATTACCCACGCAAACGAGTCAGCAAATTTTACAAATGTTGGATAGGAATTGGAAAGCTTTTTTCAAAGCCATTAAAGACTGGAAAGTGCACCCGGAGAAGTATGCGGTCAAGCCGGAACCGCCGGGGTATAAACCGAAGGATGGGGAGAGTCTTGCCATTTTCACCAATCAGCAGTGTCGTCTTAAAGAGGGGTGTTTGTACTTCCCCAAAAAAATGAAGCTGCCGCCGGTCCTTATTAATCCGGAGCGGGTGATAGCATTCCGGCAGGTTCGCTTGCTCCCGCGAGGGAGCCATTATCTGTTAGAGATTGTTTATGATCGGGATGTGTGTCCTGCCCCCGTAGATCCCGCGCGGATTCTCGCCTTGGATCTGGGGTTGAATAATATCGTATGTGGCGCGAACAATGTAGGGTTGCGCCCGTTCGTGGTGAAGGGCGGGGCAGTCAAATCGATCAACCAGTTTTATAATAAGATGCGAGCCAAATATCAATCCTTGAAAGATAAGCAACAGATCAAAGGGGAAACCAAGCGGCTACAACGGATACGGCGGACGCGCAATAATAAGATCGAGGACCTCTTTCACCAGCTATCGCGAGCTATCATCAATTACTGCGTTCAGCATACTATTGGAACGATTGTGGTGGGATATAATGAGCAATGGAAGACGAACTGCCATTTGGGGAAGAAAAATAACCAGAATTTCGTTAGTGTTCCCTTTCATCGCCTGGTCCACCAACTGCAGTATAAAGCAACTCTGGTTGGGATCGAGGTCCAGCGTGTGTCCGAAGCGCATACTAGTAAGTGTAGTTTTCTAGATGGCGAACCGCTGGAACACCATGACCGGTATGTCGGCACTCGGATTAAGCGCGGCTTATTCCGAACCCAGAAGGGACAGATAATTAATGCAGATTTGAATGGATCTTATAATATTATGCGAAAAGCATTCCCAGAAGCCATCACGGTGGATGGGATCGCGGGGCTCGGGTTGGTCCCTTATTCCGTGAAACTCACGGAATTAAATCAATTGGACAACCTAAACACCTCGGTAACGACGAAGTCCCAAAAGCTTTTTTTAGCGGATGGGATAGGGGGTACTATGGGAACCCCTTTCCGATTTCGGTCGGATAAAATATCAACAATACAAAAGAAAGATAAATCAAAAGATTCCCATTAAGATAAATGTTAAAATGGAGAAACATGAAAAGAAAAACTAAAATTCAAATATGTTTTAAGAGAATTACGGATGAATTAGCATGACAAAAGTGAAAATGAAGAATTTTATAAAGAAATTACCGCCAGATTATGCTGAAGTTTATGAAAAAGGATGGTTACACAATTATAATGTCGAATATCATGAAGAAAAGGGAACCAACTTTCCAGGTCAAATTATTATTGGAGATCAGACGCTCCGAGATGGAGAACAACAGACCGGTGTTCTTTTTAATCCAGAAGAAAAAGTTGAAATTGCGAAAATCTTCTCTGAGATGGGAATTAGTACGGTTGAAATTGGCTTTCCTGCTGTTTCTGAAGAAGAAATCAAAGCATGTAAAATGATCCATGCTGAGAATTTCAGATTCCTTCCTTTTGTGATGTGTCGCGCAAGGCAGTCCGATATCGATAAAGCGTTAGAAGCGGATGCCAAAGCAATTGATCTCTTCACCTCTTCCTCTGAATTTCATATTCGTGCCAAGTTAAAAATTACCCCTGAAGAAAACATTGAAATGTTCTGTAAAGCAGCCGAGTATGCCCGTGATCATGGTTTGACTATCATAATGGGTCGTGAGGATTGTTCACGGAGCCATCTAAGCTATTTAGCTAAATTAATCGTTTCGGCTAAAGAGGCTGCTGGACCTAAATGGGCGGGTTTCGGTATCTCCGACACAACTGGGTCGCTTACTCCTACAACTACAATCTGGCTCTATCAGAAAATAGTACAAGCGCTTGAGGAAGCAGGATATGGAATGAAGCCGGCCCCAGGCATACATTGTCATAATGATTTAGGCTTAGCTACTGCAAATACGCTTGCTTCCGTTGAAGCAGGGGCTCAAGGGTTGAGCGGAACTTTTACCGGTATTGGAGAACGTGCAGGTAATGCTCCACTAGAAGAAGTCATTATGGCCTTAGAAACATTGTATGGAATCAAAACGCGAATTGATCTAGAGAAAATGGTCGAAGTTTGCGAGTTAATTTCTAAGTATGCTGGTGTACCAATTCCTGTGAACAAACCTGTAATTGGAGCAAATGCATTCAAACATGAGGCAGGCATTCATGCTGCCGGTGTATTAGCCCATCCTTATACCTACGAATCTATTCCATCTGTATGGCTTGGGAAAAAGACTATTTTTCGCTACGGCAAATTTTCGGGAACCGATGTAATATTAAGGGATGCATTGAAAGATTCTGGACTCCCAGAGCCTAATGCAAAAGAATTGCTTGAAATAACCATGGCAGTTAAGAAAGAGCATATTACAAAAGGTGTTGAGGTATTTCGGAAATTTGTAGATACCTATCAACAAACCATGTCCCAAATGGGGCTATCACGCGAAGAAGTTATTGAGATTGCGCGACAAATTTTGAAAAAATAATTTTTTTTCTTTTATAATTATAATTTGATTTTTTGTCTGTTAACAGACGTTAGATAAACTCCTTTTTTTGCAATGATTTTCCCAATAAGATGCGGTTTCGTATTATATTTCCGACAAGACTTTTCGAGTTCGGCATAGTTGGATTCATCGGTAATAATACAAAATGCAATGCCCATGTTGAAAGTCCGATACATTTCATAATCCGAAATTTTAGTGATGGATTGAATGGCTTTGAAGATTTGAGGAGGTTCAGGGAGAGCATTCAACTCGAATCCAATGTTTCCAAAACTTAATCGTTCCAATTTCGAAAATGCGCCCCCTGTAATGTGGGCTAATCCATGGATTTCTGAATTTCGGATAATTTCTAGAATTTCGCGCGAATAGATTTTTGTAGGGCGCAATAATTCCTCCCCCACTTTCCATTTGCTACCGGGCACCTTGTCAGTAATAGCTAATCCCCCCTGATTTAATAACGCCTTTCTAGCCAGAGTTAAGCCATTCGAATGTATCCCCGTGCTCTCTAAGCCAATTATTACATCAGATGGCTGGATCTTTTCCCCTGTAATAACTTCTGACTTTTTTACGATACCTATACTCATCGCGGAAAGATCATATCCTTTTCCCTTTACCTGTCCCTTTATAATGTCAGGCATTGTTGCTGTTTCCCCCCCGATAATTGCCATCTGGGCTATCTCGGCACCTACTACGATCCCTTTCATTATTTCAGCGATCAATTCTGGATTTGCTTCTTCTACGGCAAGATAATCTTCGAGTGCTACTGGTTCTGCCCCCATGCAGATAATATCGTTTGCATGCATCGCGACTAAATCAATGCCGATAGTATCGTATTTATTCATCATCTGCGAAATGAGGACTTTTGTGCCCACGCCATCCGTATGCAACGCTAAGCACAATCCATCTCCAATATCAATTAGTCCTGCGTAATGACCATATTCACCGACAACTTCTCCAAACTTCCCTTTCCGCAATTTATAGGTGGTTTGAATTAAATCACCTATGATTTTATGGGCGCTCTTAGCCTTATCAATACTTACTCCCGCTTTTTCATAGGTAAAATTTTCATCTTTCATTATAGATCGCTCTAAGGTTAAAATTATTTAAATATGATTCCTTATCTGTTTGATAACCTTTTCAACCTGTTGAACCGCAGTTCCAATATAGTTTTTTGGATCCAGCCATACTTCTAATTCTTTTAGAGAAACCAAACTACCAATGGTCGGATCTCGACTAATTAATTCCTTGAGACTAGTTCCTTCCTGACGGCTTTGTATCCCGCATTGTCTTAAGAATTCATGGGCTTCCTGTCGCCCCATTCCCTTTTTTACCAATTCGATCATAATTTTTTCAGAAAATATTTGGCCTTCCGTAAGTTCTATATTTTTTTTAATATTATCATAGTCAAATTCTAATCCCTTTAGAATAGAGATGAGTTGAGTTAATATATAATCGGTTAAAATGAATGTTTCAGGAATTATTATTCTTTCATTCGCAGAGTTGGTTAAATCTCGTTCATGTTCGAGGGGAATATTATCAAACGCCACAATAATATTGGTCTTCACTCTACGAGCTAATGATACAATTCGTTCTGATCTATGCGGGTTTCTCTTTTGTGCCATTGTCGAGCTGCCTACCTGTTTTTTGCCAAAAGGTTCTAAAACTTCCCCAATTTCTGTACGTTGCAAATTACGTATTTCCCTGGCGATTTTATCCGCCGCACTTATGATAAAATTCAAAAGAACAATAACCTCCGCATGAATATCCCGTTGAACAACTTGGTTCGCTATTATAACAGGTGTTAATCCTAGATACTTCATTACCAAATCCTGGATCTCAAACCCCTTTTCCTCAAAACTAGCCATTGTACCGACTGCTCCACTCATTTTGCCTTGCAAACATCGGGGTTTTACCTCCCGCAATCGATTCAGATGCCGATCTACTTCCGCTGCCCACACCGCAAATTTCATCCCGTATGTAGTAGGAACCGCATGCTGCCCATGGGTTCTCCCGATACACACCGTCTCTTTATGTTCATTACATAACTTGAGTAAAAGTTGCAATAGTTCAATAACCCGTTTCTCAGTAACTTCTAAGGCTTTTTTCATTTGCAGAGCCAAAGCCGTATCGACAATATCATAACTTGTCGCGCCATAGTGAATGAAATTACCGGCCCCTCCCTCGCATTGTTCATCCAGTGCGCGAACCATTGCCATTATATCATGTTGAATTTCATCTTCAATTTGTTTCGTTCTCTCTAAGGTTACATAATTAAGGTTAGCTTTTTTTGCAATTTCATCGGCTGCTTCGATGGGGATATTGCCAAGTTCGGCATGCGCTTTTGCCAATGCGACTTCAACATCCAACCAACTCTGTAGCCGTGCCTCTTCAGTAAAAAGCTCCCGCATCTCTTTCGTATTATATCTAAAATCAATAGGCGATACCGACATTTCTATCTACCATTAATCCATACATTATTCGCGTTTAAGATATTTTATTAATAATCCCTTGAGCGGCAATCATACCTGAGACTGCCGCTCCTATAATACCGCGGGTCTGCCCTGCCCCGTCTCCTGCCACGAACAGATTCTTTACGCTCGTTTCTAAATATTTACTGGCTGTTATTATTTGCTTCGCACTATATTTGATCTCAGGGGCATAGACTAGCGTATTATTGCTCTGAATCCCTGGAATCACCCTATCTAATTTTTCAATGGCCTCAAGAATATCGGTTAAAATCCGATGAGGAAATGCCATACTAATGTCTCCCGCCGTTGTATTTTTCAAGGTGGGTTCAATGGCATTATCTCTTATTTTTTCATCGGTCGATCGGCGTCCGCGTTTAATATCGCCTAGCCGTTGCACTAAGGGCTTTCCGCCCCCAAGTGTTGTACATGCCCGGACAATGCTTTTACCATAGGCACTGGTATCTTCTAGCGGATGGGTGAGCGCAACCCGGACTAACAAGGCAAAATTCGTGTTATTGGATTGCTCTGTAATGAAAGAATGGCCATTCACTGCCACCGTCTTATCGTCATATGTTTCTTGAACGACAAAGCCCTTATGATTCGTACAAAAGCTTCTCACGAAGTCATCATACGTAGGTGTATAAATGTGAAATTTCGGATCTCGCTCAAATTTGCAAATAGGGTCCATAATAAAAGCAGGGACTTCCACCCGTACACCAATATCCACAGGAAGATACTTTGTCTGAATATGTAATTTTTCCATTTGTTCGGCAAGCCATTGCATCCCGTACCTTCCAGGTGCGGCTAGGCAAAAATCGTACTCGTATATGGTTCCTTTTTGGAGTTTCACTTGATGGGGTGTGATTTCAACGACTCTTTGATTTAATAAAAATTGAACCCCATTAGTTTCCAAATAATTTCGAATACTATTAATGATTTTAGGGGAATTTTCCGTTCCTATCAACCGCTGACGGACGGGGATAAATCGAATCCCAACCGATCCCGCTAATCGCTGTATCTCCGCAATTTTGTCCGCATCCGGATAGAATATTTGATCTGGAGCTCCATGCTCTACAAAGATCGAATCTATCCTTTCGATCAATTCCTTAGCTCTGCTTTCACTCCCCGCTAATTCCGCCAAATTTCCCCCAATATAAGGATCTAAATTTAATAAGCCTGAGGAATATGCTCCGGCTCCACCAACTCCACAGAGCATTCGACATGGATCACACTTTAAGCAAATTTTATGTTCTTTGGAGGCACATACCCGTTGCTCCACTGGTGGACCTTCTTCAATTATCTTAATTTCTATGTGGGGATGTTGACACAACTCATAGGCCGCAAATAATCCTGCGGCTCCCGCACCAATGATGATTATCTTTGAGGTCATATTCCAAATCTTTTCCTTATTTTTAAAACCACTAATTAACAACCAATGCTATTTTAAAAACTTAGTTTTCAAATGATTGTGATAAAAAGAAGCCCTTTCTATTCAAGGTTAGCCTTTAATTGGTCATGTAATCTAGAATCTGCTAAAGCGAGAATTCTTAGCGCCAGAAAGGCAGCATTCTGCCCATTATCTATACCAACCGTGGCAACTGGAATGCCTTTTGGCATCTGTACTATTGCTAAAAGTGCATCAAGTCCTCCCAGTTTTGATTCGACAGGTACTCCAATTACCGGTTTCGTTGTTTTGGATGCGATGACCCCTGGAAGGGCGGCAGACAAGCCTGCAATTGCAATAAAAATTTTTGCCTCCGAATTCATGATATAATCATCTAACATTTTAGGATTACGGTGCGCGGATATTACCTTCACTTCATAATCTACTTTATATTCATCCAAGACGGATGTTACTTTCTCACCTATCTTCTGATCCGATTGACTTCCCATTATTATTGCAATTGTGGTCAAGCTCTTCACCTTTTATTCTTCTAGGTATTCATTTAATTCATAAGTTTTTTAATATTATTTAATTATTTAAGCCACGCCTTTAATTCATTTTCTGTTAAAAGCCCTTGTCGTGCTCCGATATGCTGAATTTTATGTGCGGCTGCTTTACTCCCAATCTTACCACAAATTTCTAATTTAGAATGATCAAACTTATATCGAATAAGCCCGTATATAAAGCCGGCGCTAAAGGCATCGCCTGCTCCCGTTGTATCTACCACTTTAACTTTCTCTGCTGGCACCTTGATTTGTACATCTTGCGTCGCAATAAGACATCCCTCTTCTCCCTGCGTTATAACTGCAATTTTAACATATTTAAGAAGATAATTCAGCCCTTTCAAAAGATCATTAGTCCTAAAAAGACTTTTTACCTCTCCCTGCGATCCAATAAATATATCCGTCACTTTAAGAAGATTTTCAACC
>CAYGYC010000088.1:0-10638 GCA_964353755.1 uncultured archaeon
CTAAAAAGCAACGAGATATTCAATTAATTCAAGCAACAGGAGAATATTTACCCTTTAAAGAAAAATCTTTCAATGTTATTACGGCTTTTGATGTACTTGAACACATTCAACTGGATTTTCAAATGATTAACCAAATTAAAAATAAATTGACCAAAAATGGGCTATTCATCCTCACCAGTCCACATGAGAAAGAAAAAGTCTTCCCAAAATTTCTGAATAATTGGTTAATTTATACTAAGTGGAAACATCTCAGAACTGGATATACCTCACAAACTTTAAAAGCTTTATTTAAAGACCATTGGAAATTAAAAATTATTCATTGGAACACCGATCTTTCCAATTTTCTATACTTTCCCCTTCAATTCATTTGGAAAACTTTACAAAGATTCGCAAAGGTAATTATTAATATCGTGATTCGGATTGAATTTATCAGAACAAAAAAATATTTCCCAAACTCCAGACACATTATTGTAATAGCAAAGAAGCAAGATATACTAGATGATTGATGAGGCGAAAAAGATGCCAAAATTGTTGCATATGGGTTGGAGCCTAATAGCGTTATCCTTTTTTCTTATTCTATTTTCAATGTGTGGATTGATTGTTATTAAAAGTATACAGTTCCTAGTCGAAAATCCTCAGACCATTTTGGATTTCTTCATATGGCCCTTATCCATAGAAGGAATAATCGGTTGGGTAGGCGAGTTCACATGGATTTGTTTTCTATGCGGCGCATTTTTGCTCGTATTGCATGTACTTAAAAGAATTTTTACGCACGCAAAACGCCCCCCAATTGTAGGAGGCCTCCAATTGGATAGGAAAGATGTTCGAGTAATCACGATAATTCCTGCCTATAATGAGGAATTAAATGTGGCTGAGGTAATTACAAAATCTTCGAAGCATTCTGATCAAGTAATTGTGATAAATGATGGATCTACTGACGAGACTGAAAAAAAATCCAAGGAAGCCAAGGCAATTGTTAAAAATCATATAGTTAATAGCGGATTAGGAATTACAATTCGGGATGGGGTTGCTGAAGCCCTAAAATTAGAGGCTGATATCGTTGTTATTATTGATGCGGATGGACAATATGATGCCGATCAAATTCCGGAGCTTCTTCAACCCATTTTAGATGGAAAAGCTGATTTAGTTTTGGGATCTAGATTTATGGGCACCATTGCTTACATGCCTCGATTAAAACGATTAGGCAATAAGATAATTACCTTGATAGTTCGGAATTTAATGAATATCGATGTTTCTGATGCGCAGACGGGATTCCGCGCCATTAAAAGAGAAGTTTTTGAACATATCGTAATTTCCGCAGATTATACCTATACTCAGGAAATGATTATTCGAGCTGTATCCGAAGGTTTTCATGTTAAGGATGTTCCTGTAAATTTTTATGAACGTAAGCATGGGAAATCACGATTAATTCGTGATCCTTCTGAATATGGATTAAATACCGCTATGACTATGTTAAGAGCTTATCGCGATTATCGACCAATGACCCTCTTTGGTACAATTGGGGTTTTAATGATGCTTGTGGGAACATTAATTGGGCTTTATATTGTATATGAATTTTTTGTTCTCGGCACATTTGAAACAGGACAACGTTTAGTCACGCTCTCAGCCCTTATGATTATGTCAGGGATTCAAGTTCTCCTTTTTGGACTTATGGCTGATATGATGTCGCGCCATTTAATTAGAAAAAGATCAATTCTTAGGGAATAGAGTATCATGCGGATTGCTATCCTACTGGGCACACGCCCTGAAATTATTAAATTGGCACCAATTATAAAATACTGTGAGAAAGAGAAGTTAGATTTCTTTGTAGTTCATTCCGAACAACATTATGATCATGAATTATCTAATCAATTCTTTGAAGATCTTCAGTTAAAACAACCGGACTATTTGTTAAATGTCGGGTCAGGGACTCCTGGCGCACAAACAGGGAAAGCTCTAATGAAAATAGAAGAAATTTTAATCCAAACAAATCCAAATATTGTATTAGTTCAGGGAGATACCAATACTGCTTTAGCCGGAGCATTAGCAGCAGTTAAACTTCATATACCTATTGGACATATTGAAGCCGGCTTACGTTCCTATGATTTTCGGACGCCCGAAGAGCACAACCGGCGCCTTATTGATCATATCAGCAATTATTTGTTCGCGCCTACAAAGAACAATTACCAAATATTAAAAAATGAAAGTGTATGGGGAACCGTCTATGTCACAGGAAATACGGTTATTGATGCCTGTCTGCAACATTATGAAATAGCAAAAGATAAATCTACCATCAAAACATCTCTTAAATTTGAAAGTTTTGTTCTTTGTACTGTACACCGAGCTGAAAACATAGATACTTTATCAGTTTTACAAGAAATAGTACAGATTTTAGTTAATTTTCCCGATAACATTTTCTTACCACTTCATCCTCATACCAAAAAGCAATTAGAGCAAAATCAGTTAATGACAGAATTAAATTGTGACCATATTCAAATCATTCCGCCAGTCGGTTATTTAGATTTGTTATGGCTGTTAAAAGAATGTAAGTATGTCTTATCCGATTCTGGTGGCCTTCAGGAAGAAGCCACAGCATCTATTTTCAATAAATTTGTTTTTGTTTTACGAGAAAAAACGGATAGACAAGAAGCGGTTGATAAAGGTTTTGCAATGATAATAGGCACACAATCAAAAGAAGCATTGAATAAAGTGCGAGAATATCGAGAAAAGGTTATAAATTTGACTAAGAGACCCTCTCCCTATGGTGATGGTAATTCTGCACAAAAAATTATGGATATTCTGCTCAAAAAATTAAAATAAAACTTTTGTTCCTATTCAACCCCACGCTGTTGATACCATTTAATAGTTTCTTGTATTCCCTTTTGTAAATCAAATTGAGGAGTAAAATTCAGTAATTTTATAGCGCGCGTTATATCAGCTCGACTATGCAGGATGTCCCCCGCTCGTGGGGGTTGAAATTGAATTTTCAAATGGGGCTTATTAGAACCTTTCAAAATGGCTTGAGTTAGTTCTAACAGTGAGGTCTGAGCCCCTACAGCAACATTAAATATTTGTCCTATAGCACCCTCTTTTGTGGCGGCTAATAAATTAGCCTCGACCACATCCTGCACATAGGTAAAATCACGTGTTTGGGTGCCATCTCCATATATGATTGGGTCTTGATCTTTTAATGCTCTAGAAATAAAAATAGAAATTACTCCACTATATGGACTTGCTATTTGATGTGGTCCATAGACATTAAAGTAGCGGAGAGAGACTGTCTTTAATCCAAAAACCTTATAGAAAGAGGAAACATAACTTTCTGCAGCGAGTTTTGAAACGCCATAAGGGGAAATGGGAGATGAAAGCATCTCCTCTTGTTTTGGGAGAATTTCTGTTTCTCCATAAACAGAAGAACTAGACGCAAAAACAAATCTCTCGACCTCTAATTTTTTGGCAATCATTAATAAATTAAGTGTCCCTGCAACATTCACTTCATTCGACAATAGCGGGTCTTCTATGGAACGAGTAATACTAGACATCGCTGCTTCATGAAAAATGATATTGATATCTTTCAGAATTTTCTGTAATCGATTGAAATTCCTAATATCCACTTTTAGGAGTGTAAAATTTCGATTGTTTAGGAAATCTTTAATATTCTCCATCCGTCCAGTAGAAAAATTATCTAAACCCAAAATTTGACAATCATAAGAAAGCAGCGTTTTTACAATATTGCTTCCAATAAATCCAGCTGCGCCGGTCACTAAAATTTTTTTCCCTTCAAAGTCCATTCGATTTTCCTCTTCTTACTTTTCATTTAATTTTATTTCTCTAAAATGAAATAATCGAGTTATTATCATTTCAAAAAGAATTATAAATCCATCTCTTAGAGGATTCAATTTAGACTTTCCAATTCTAGGACGATAAATAATAGGTTCTTCCTTAATTCTTAAATGTAATTTATGGGCTTGAATTATTATTTCTGTTTGCAGGAAAATACCTTTACTATTGAATTTAATATTTCGAAATAGATCTTTTCTAAATGCCCGAAATCCTGTTTGGGTATCCCTGATTTTACAGTGAAATAACAAATTAAATATTTTAGTTAATACCAGATTTCCAAAAACATGTGAAATTTTCATAGCTTTTAAATTTAAAATCTTAAATCTATTCCCTAATACTAAATCCGCTTCATTTTTTAAGAGGGGGAAAATCAATCTTGGAATGTAATACGCTGGATAAGTATAATCTGAGTCCATTAATAAAATGATTTGTCCCTTTGCAATCTTAAGACCATGGAAAATGGCATGACCAACTCCTTTCTTAAACTCAATCGCGACTTTAACACCTAATTTTCTAGCAATACTTCTCGTATTATCTGTGGAACAGCCATCGATTACAAGAATTTCTTTTTTTGGGATTTGAACCTTCTTTATTTCGGTTATGACCTTCTCTATTGATTGTTCTTCATTTAATGCTGGTAAAATAATAGAAATAAGGGGATTAGTTGAATTTTGACCAAAATTACCCCTAGTTTCTTTATTCTGGAAAATATTTTTTTGAATAGATATTCTTCCGTCTCAATGTGTAAAATCCAACAAAGAAATAAAAATTAGATGCTAATGAAAGAATGTTCGCCCAAAATTAATCTATTACCCTTGGGAAGGCTATTTCTACTGGAGATAATAGTTGAATTACGTCCGATAAGGCTCTCAACAATTCGTTGACCGCAATCAATTAATGTCTCCCCGATTATAATTGAATTCTCAATTTCACCGCCAATAATCCGTGAATTATCTCCTATTGAGGTATAGGGGCCAATATAGGTATTTGGACCAATCTCACAATTTTTTCCGACAATTATTGGACCTAACAATTTACAATCGGAATGAATAATAGTATTTTCTCCAATAATTACCTCTCCACTTATAGATACATTCTTATCGATTTTTCCTCGTATATCCGTTTTGATTTCTTTTAGTAACAATTGATTTACTTCAATAATATCTTCAGGCTTTCCAGTATCTTTCCACCAACCTGTGACTTCTTTATAATCTACTCGATAACTCATATCTACAAGTTTCTGAATTGCATCCGTTATCTCTAATTCATTTCTCCAAGACGGTTTAATTTGATCTATAGCTTTAAATATCGAATTCCTAAAGAAATAAATTCCCGCGAGTGCTAAATCACTTTTTGGAACTTTTGGTTTTTCCACTAACCGTACGACCTTCCCATCTTTGACTTCCACTACCCCAAATCGTTGTGGATCTTTTACTTTACAAACCGCAATTAAAGAATCGCATTTTGTGGATTCAAATTGCTCACAGAGATGGACAATCCCTTCCTTTAAAATATTATCGCCTAAGTACATTACGAACGAGTCATCTTTAAGAAAATTTTTGGCTATTTTAACCGCATGTGCCAACCCCGCAGGAGAATCTTGTTCGATATAGGTTACCTTGATGTCAAACTTGGATCCATCTCCGACAGCTTCCATAACTTCATTTTTAGTATGCCCTACAATTATTCCGACATCAGTAATGCCACATTCTCTTATATCCTCCAATGCATAGAATAAAACAGGTTTATTGGCTACAGGAATTAGTTGTTTCGCACTGGTATGTGTTAATGGACGTAGCCGCGTCCCTTTCCCACCTGATAGGACTAAACCTTTCATTTTATCACAAAATAAAATTGGTTTTAATTATTTTAGCTTTATATCCCAATTATAAGGTATTTTATCGGTGTTATACGGTAATCGTTCTTCGTCAGGATTTTTATAATCATAAAGTCTATCAGGAAAATTCAGGAGAATTACGGGTTTATCGCTAATCGCTTTAAATCCATGCCAAAATTTCCCGTTTATAGTTAATGCAACCATATTATCTTCCCCAATAAAATGTTCGTTCAATTCTTTTGTTGCCATATCATATACACAAACCTTCGCCATTCCTTGAAGAACAAAAAAAGTATCGCGCTGCTGGGTCTTTGGATGCCGATGCCAAGCTCGAATAACTCCCTTCCAAGAGACCGAATAATAACACATTGCAAAAGGATAGTAATAATCACCATCTGAACGAATTAATTCGCATAAATATCCACGTTCATCACAATTTTTCTTAAGGGGGCGGATATTTGTTCCTTCGAGCATTGTTTTCACCTCTAATTTAAATACCACTAAAATTTATTCTAATTTAAGTATTGCTTTAAAAAATATTTTACTTTTGATCCATAAAATTAAAATTAAGAACAATTTAGACCTTCTAAATTGAGAGTATCACCATGCGAATTGTAATTATTGGTTCCACAGGACAACTGGGAACTGCATTAAAGGATACATTACCCAAAATATATGAAATAATCGGATTAAATCATCAAGAACTTGCCGTCGAAAATGGTCCTCAAGTCTTTTCCACGTTAAAGAAATTGGATCCTAATGTCGTAATTAATACGGCGGCATTTCATGTTACAGACGAATGTGAACGAAATCCTGATACCTCTTTTAAAGTAAATGCATTAGGCGCTCGTAATGTGGCGGTTGCATGTCAAGAATTAAATGCGAAAGTAGTGTTTATTTCGACCGACTACGTTTTTGATGGAGAGAAAAAGAGCCCCTATACCGAATATGACAAAACTAATCCCCTAAGTGTATATGGAAAATCCAAATTAGCAGGAGAAAATTATGTGCGCCATATGTGTCAGAAATATTTCATTATTCGCACCGCTGGCGTCTATGGAGGAGAAAAAAAGAATTTTGTGAAAACAATTCTCCGATTGGCAAAGGAACGCAAAGAATTAAATGTGGTATATGACCAAATTCATGCCCCTACCTATACCTATGATTTGGCCCCGAAAATTGGGGAATTAATTGAAACCTCCTATTATGGGTTATATCATATTACCAATAAAGGCGCAACTTCTTGGTTTGATTATGCTAAAAGAATTTTAGAATTAACACATTTGGAGGACAAGGTGAAGTTATCTAAAATATCGGCGAATGATTATGGGGCACCAGCCCCCCGTCCAAGTTATAGCGTATTGCGTCATTACAATTTAGAGTTGCTGGGTACGGATGATTTACCTCCTTGGGAAAATGCTCTAGAGCGCTATATTAAAAATAAAATCTTATAGAAGGAGATAGAGATGAATTTTTTAATATTAGGTGGCTGTGGTTATCTTGGATCACTACTGATCCGCGAATATCTGCCTGTTGAATTTCCCAAATCGTTAATACGTATTTATGATAACATGTTTAAAGATCGTTTCATTACTTTAATGGATCTTCCCAAAGGGGTAACCTTTGAAATGGTGGAGGGAGATGTACGGGATCCAAAAATGCTGGAACGAGCTTTTGATGGAATTGATGTTGCTATTTATCAAGCAGACATAACCAACGCGCCACTCTCTTTTGAACGTAAAGAATTAACTGAGGCAGTAAATTATCATGGCGCAATGAATGCTTTTCATCAAGCGGTAAAAAATAAAATTAAGAAATTCATTTATACTTCAAGTGCAAGTGTTTACGGCCCGACTACTGGGGTCGTTGATGAAAATTTTGAATGCAAACCTGTCAGTCCCTATGGCATTTTTAAATTAAAGGCTGAAACAGAAGGTATGAAATTAGCCAAAGAAATGGGTCTTAATGCGGTAACTTTGCGATTGGGAACCGTAGTTGGTTATAGCATAGGAATGCGATTTGACACCATCATTGATGTTTTCTGCTATCAGGCTTCCATTGGAAAACCTTTATCTGTATATGATACTGCCCTTCGAGAGGCACGTCCTTATGTGCATGTACGCGATGTATGTCGAGCCTATATCTGGGCTATTAAAAATGATAAAATTAAAGGAGAAATAATTAATATTGTTGGCGATAATTGGAATATGACTCAGGTCCTTGATTCATTAAAGAAGTATATACCCAATTTAAAATATCAAATTGTAACAACGCCCAGTTTGAATCAATTATCTTATAAATTGGATGATTCCAAAGCCCTTAAATACGGATTTCAACCCCACTATACTATAGACCAAGGAATTATGGAACTTTTAAATAAATTCAAGAGAATAAAAAAATATTCCTATTGAAAAGCATCCTTTCTTTTAAAAAAGAAAATAATTAAGAAGATCTGGGAGTAAATGAAAGTCCTAATTATCACCGATCACATACAATATGCACCTCTTGGAGCACTTATAGTGGGTAATGCTCTAAAAAAAGCTAATTTTGATGTAACAATAGAGAAGATCATAAATCATCCTTTAAGTGTCGTCGAAGAATGGAAGCCGGATGTTGTATGTTTTTCAGCTCATACATCACCTCATTTACGTGAAATGGTAAGAGTGGCACAAAAGGTCAAGAATGACCTAAGAATAAAGACTATATGGGGAGGAATCCATTCCACTTTATTACCTAATCAGATAATTAGTGATAGAATAGCAGATCATGTCATAGTTGGTCCTGGAGTTACGAATCTACCGAAATTGTTAACAATTAATTCATATAATACACCAATAATTTATGATTCTGTCTATGAAACAGACTTATATCCACCTGCATGGGAGTTATTAACCTTAAATGATATGAAGAGTTTCATTCATCCGGAAGATCATTCACTTAGGGGCGTTAAATATGGGCGTAAGCGAATTTTTTATTATTTAATAACTTCATATGGTTGTAGGTGGAGCAATTGTGCATTTTGCTACTTATCATCGATAAAATACAAATGGCAATCGTATTCATTAGATTTGGTTCAAAATCAAATTAGATATTTAAAAAGTTTGGTTAATATGGATGGAATTGGGTTATGGGATGATGACCTTTTCTATGATCTACCTCGTGCAATGAAAATTTTAAATTATCTTAAAGATGAGGATATAATGTATTACTGCGAAGCGCGCGCTACTACCTTAGCTACTAATGAGAATTTAATAGAATTCCTTAAAGAAACAGGCTGTATGCAATTATTTATAGGCATGGAAAGTGGTTCAAATGACATCTTGCGTTATATAAAAAAAGGAGCCACTGTTAATAATTTCAATAAAATTATAAATTTAACATTAAAATACGAGCTTCCTATACGTTGTTCCTTCATTTTCGGTTTTCCTGGTGAAACAGATATGCATGCAAAGCAAACTATCAAATTGATCAAAAAATTAAAGGACTTTTCACATATTTCGATATCAGGTCCAAAAGCATTCACACCCTATCCTGGAACCTCTCTCTATAAAGAATGTATTAAATCAGGATGGAATCCTCCCAAAAAAACAGAAGACTGGGCTGATATTCATCGCAATACAAACATTAAACAATTTCCTTGGGTTAAATTATCGAATGAAATTATTGAAGAACTTGAATCTTTAAAAGAACCTGAATTCTCTAGAGAGAATTGCTAATTAAAGGATTTTTTACTTAATGCTAGTTACTTATCCGGGTCTTATGCGATTGATATTAAGATACTTGTTGTGGGTGCAGGTCTCAGTGGATGCACTATTGCAAGGCTCCTTAAAGATAGAAACCATGAAGTTTCAATAATTGAGAAAGAAATCGAAGTTGGCGGATTATGCCAAACCAAAATTAATTCTGATGGGTTATTGTATGAACCTTTCGGACCACGAATTTTTCATACTAAAAATCTAGCAATAAAGGATTTTATTACAAAATTTGATGAGTTTAATGGCTACATTCATAGAAAAGGTATGATGATTAACGGAAAGTTAATGCCGCTCCCATTAACTAAAGAAGCAATATATAATTTTAAGGAAAAAGATCTAATTATTAAGGAACTCCAAAGTCGACCTAATGAAGTTGATACTACGAATTTTGAAACAGCATGCATTTCAATTTTCGGTGAAATTCTTTACAACTATTTCATAAAGAATTATTCTACTAAAATGTGGGGAATTAATCCTCGAGATTTGACAGCAGAATGGGTCGGTTAAAGATTGGAACTGAGAGAAGCTGGAGATGATAACTATTTTAAAGGGCAGTGGCAAGGAGTTCCTAAAAATGGATATTCGTATCTAATAAATAGGATTGTTAAAGACATTCCAATTAAATTCAACACATCGAATTTTAATCCAGACGCCTTCGATGTTGTTTTTTATCTGGACCTATAGATAAAATACTGGATTTTAAATTTGGAAAATTGCAATATAGAAGTCTGAAGTTTTATTATAGAAGAAATGAATATTGGGAAAATGATAATTATGGGACCATTAATTTGCCACAGCACCCAAAATATATTCGAAAATATAATTTTAAAGTATTTCATAAGCAGAATTCTTTACCTACATTAATCCAATATCAAGAATCTGTTAATTCAGATGAATATAATATACCAATGTATCCAATTAATACCAAAGTAAATAATGATATTTTTGATAAATATTTGAGAGAGATTACTCAAATGAAGAACATATGTCCGATCTTAAGTTTATATTTATATTTAGATATGGACAAAGCTATAGCACTTTCTTTTGACATGCTTCCCTTAATAGAAACTTATTTAAAATTAAGTAGTACTGAAAAATATCAAAGAATCAAAAAAATCAGAGAAAATTATTGAATTTAAAGTTATTTTCCAACGATAAAGTAGGCATTTCAAAATGTTAATAGCTATTTTAGTAGAATCAGTA
>CAYGYC010000088.1:10648-11063 GCA_964353755.1 uncultured archaeon
TATTCAAGCAGATAATTCCAAAGTCACCAAGTTTATATAATTTACTCCCTTTATTATTCTATTAAAGAGACAATTGAAAGTGAAATTGATTTTAGAAAATCATAGAATACAAAAAGGATGAAAAAAAACATTCTTAACTATTCATAAAGGAGAGAAATGTAAATGACCACAAAGTATCAATTCTATACCTCAAAATTAATCAAATACCTAGGACGTATTAAGAAAATAAAATATGGAGTCAGGAAAATCCCTTTTTTCGGACATATCCTTATTGAAAAAGACCAATTTGAATGGGAAGGAAACCGATTCAAACGGGAACGGGACCAATTACAGCGAGAAAAAGAGTATAGAGAAGCCTATGACGCTGGTGATTCTGAAAAATTAGTCGAAGCACAGGATAAATTAACCACTGCTA
>CAYGYC010000088.1:11073-13855 GCA_964353755.1 uncultured archaeon
TAGAAAAAGACCAATTACAGCGAGAAAAAGACCAATTAATACAATTAGTAAGATTTGAAGATAATATACCCCAAAAAATGAAGAATTTATATGTTTCTCCCGTAGGAAAGAATGGCAAGGATTTTTTAAAAGAAATAATAAAGAAATTTGGATATGAGGAGTTTGATTATTTAATTTTTGTTTATGATGATACTTCATTCAATGAGGAGATTTTCAAGAAATGTAATATCATTTACAAGAAAGGAGCTCGATGGTATTTTATGAGGAAATATGTAACTCCCGAGTATTGCAAAAACTATGATTATATTTTTTCATGGCCAGATGATATTTTTATTAATGATTTTTCTTACCAGAATTTCATCAAAATAATGATGCGCAATCATTTAGAAATGGCCCAACCTGCGCTCTCTCCTAATTCATATTTTTTCCATCCAATCACCGTGAAAAATGAGCAGTATGAAATAGGTAGGTTAACTAATTTTGTAGAAATTATGATTCCTGTCTTTACCAGAGATGCATATATCAAGTATTGGAAGATGATCGATCAAGATTTTTTACCATGGGGCCATGGTTACGATTATATGGCTAAATCAATCTGCGGATACAAAAGAATGGGCGTAGTTGATTGTGAAACAGTTACGCATACGAAACCTATAGTGTCTGGTACACCGGAGGCCGCTTCAGACATGGAGAATTTTCTTAACAAATATAAATCCTATGAAAAATCTCAGTACCTTATATATGGAGCTTTGTTCTGATTAAAATGAGAATTCTAATAATCGGAGCGGGTCTTAGTGGGTGCTCTATCGCACGTCTTCTAAGAGATAGAAATCATGAGGTTTCTATAATTGAAAAGGACAGTTATACGGGTGGTTTATGTATAACCAAAGTCAGTCCTAATGGTTTAATGTATGAACCCTTTGGAGCGAGAACATTTCATCCGAATTTTTCACGAATTAATGAATTTATCACAAGAGTTCTTGTCATAAGTAATCAGAATATGAAAAGAAGAGTAAAAAAATGAGGATTATCGAAATCTCAAGAATTAAAAATATAAGAGATAAGGAATGTAGATATTTATCTGATCCTAAAAAACTTGAGTTAGAGTTTCTCCCCTCTTTAGGATTAAACAATGAAAGGTTGCATGAATTTCCAGAAGAACTTTATGAATTTTGTGGAACGGGATTGTTCCATTGGCAGTATCCAAACCAATTTAGTAAATTTCTGGTTCTCATCAGTAAATTACAAATTAAATCATATTTAGAGATAGGTGTGAGATGGGGAGGCACATTTATCCTCGTTGCAGAATATTTAAATAAGTTTCATCCCCTTAAAAGAGCTATTGGTATCGATATTAACGATTGCCCCTCAATTACTCTTTATAAAAGGTGGAATTCTAAAGTGGAATTTATGAATATGGATTCTAAATCAGTAGAATTTAAGGAATTCATAAAAAAATCAGATTTTTTTGATTTGGTATTTATAGACGGGGATCATTCAGAAGATGGGTGCAAAAACGATTTTGAAACGGTTAAACCGAAAGCGAATATTATTGTATTCCATGATATTGTTAGTGATGTTGTTCCTGGCGTAGAAAACGTATGGAAATATGTCAAAAAAAATTTTGCACATGAATATACATTTATTGAGTACACAAATCAATACGAAAGCGTTAGAAGAAGAACAGGTAAAAGGTTCTTAGGCATAGGAATAGCCATAAAAAAGGATATATCAATGAATGTTTACGAAAAAATAATCCAAGAATTAAAAGCTAACATTATATTAATGAAAATGTATAATAACCTAATAAAGAATAGATTTCCCTATTTTATAGATTCACTAAAAAAAATAATAAAGTTAATGCAATTTAAATTCATTAAATAAAAATTATGTAGAATTTTACTCTGATTAAAATGAGAATTCTCATCATTGGAGCCGGTCTCAGCGGGTGCTCTATCGCACGGCTTTTAAAAGACAGACATCATGAGATTTCTATAATTGAAAAGGAACCTTATGTTGGCGGTTTATGTGTAACAAAGGTTAGTCCTAATGGTTTAAAATATGAACCCTTTGGAGCAAGAACATTTCATACAAATTTAGCACAAATTAAAGAATTTATTACAAGATTTGATGAATTTAATGGGTATGTTCACAGAAAAGGAATGATTATTAATAGGCGTTTATTTCCATTTCCAATAACTAAAGAGGCCATTAACAATTTTAAAGAATGGTGGAGGCAATGAATGTATAATATTACAATATGCTTCATAGAAAATCTTTCAGCATCAACAGAGCTTAAGCACTGGGAAAGAAATATGAGAGAAAAAATCATAAACAAGCGCACAGAGCTGATTGATGGCTTCATTGTCTTTACTCTGAAGAATGATGAAATGATATTCTGCCTGGACAATTCTCTGGTATGGAATAGGAAAAGGTTTGCTGATGCATTCTTGAAAGCAATACCAGAGAATGATTATATTTTCCGATACAAAAAGCTGCTTTTGTTTGGGCAGTTTGCTGCTCATAGGCTTGCAGAATATGAACAGTGCATTCTCTCAATCATCTCTTATATTCAGACATTCAGGAGGACAAAATGAAATTCTGTCATCTGCATGTCCATGATGAATATTCTCTTCTTGATGGTTGCGGCTCTTCAGAGAATTATGCCAAGGCAGCAAGCACTCTGGGATTCAAATATCTGGCTCTCACTAATCACGGCAACATTGATGGCCTGATAAAATTTCAGAATGCTTGCAAGTCAGCCGGCATCACGCCAATATTT
>CAYGYC010000089.1:0-13846 GCA_964353755.1 uncultured archaeon
CGTGACTTCTCAGCCACTACCAAAAGGACCCCGTGTGGGGATTGTGACCGTTGGAGGAGGACCTGGAACAACGATTGCCGATCTTTGTGAAAAATATAATTTACAAGTTCCATTATTCTCTAATGCGCTTCAAGAGAAATTAAAGGAAATTCTCCCCTTCACCGCATCTGTGAAAAATCCTGTCGATGTTACGTTCGATATGAGTTGGGCTAATTTTTATGTGAAGATTCCTAAGTTACTAGTAAAATCGGGAGAGATTGATTCCTTCATTTACTATGGGCTCTTCTCCTTCGATAAATGGTTTAAATACTTCGAAGAAGGCCTCAGCAATTTATTAAAATCTCTACCGAATCTCGCTGACGCTAATTTGATTGAGGGCTCACATACCGTAATGAATGATATGTTTAAATCCTTAATCCGAATCGGTCGGCACTCAAATATTCCGATTCTGTTTACTAACCTCTTTCTCTCCAGATCAGATAAGTTGGTTGAATTTGTCCAATCCCAAGGGTTGCCCATATTCCTCCCAGAAGTCGCCCCAAAAATTATGAGTCTCATGTGGGAATACGCCTATTATCGGCAAAAATTAGAAATGATAGAAAAAAAAGGTTAATTTATTGTTTTTTCTTTTTTTCTTTTTCTGATTTTTCTGATTTCTCAGATAATTTTGTTTCAAACGGAAGAGTAATCCCTATAGATTCTAATAATTTCTTTCGTTCTCCTTTAGGAATGACCATGGCTTCGAGGTATCGGTCGGCCTCGGTGAAGGAAAGGCTATGAAGCATTCCGTATATTTCTTCTGCCTGAGAATAGTTTATTTCAATTCCTTTTATATTCCCCAGGGCTTGTGCAAAATTAAGGATCCCTGCTTTTTCCATCTTAATCATTCCAATAATTCCGAGGAGCCGACGTGTCGCTTCAGGAGCTACCTTAATGGACGCAAGATAAGTAGTGGCTTCTTCAATAGACATTCCTCGGAGTCGGGTTATCATCATTTCTGCTTCAGATGAGGTAACTCTACTTCTTAAGATCGATGTTAATTCAGTCGCGAAGGCGATGATTTCAGGTTTTACCAATTTAGGTGGTTTCACATTAAGAACTTCCCAGTTAGCTCGAAATTCGGTAGCAAATATTTGTTCCCGATCCATGACCACTTTGGTTTCAGTAACTTCCTTATGTTTTCTAATCTTATTTTTCGCTTTGATGATCGCTTTTACTTGATAAGGTGTTAAATACCATCTAACCTGTCTATAGGCTACAAAAGCAAGTGCAACTGCCCCGATAATATAAAGAGCAATAAACAGTGGGCGTTTAAAGGTCGATAATACGTGGATTTGGGGTATAATCACGGAATTCACGTTTCTAGAATAATTTGTATCAGTAGGAATCCCGTAAATTTCGATGTCATAATCGCCATCTCCTAAATTCCAAGTATCAAAATCGATAGAATAGATGCCTTCACCTTGATTATTCAAGATTCCTGATGCTACGGTTGTAGTGGTTCCACTAATATTAATTCGATAGAATACTGTAGATTGAGAGACAAATTCTCCATAGGTATTATTGAAAAAGACTGTAAATCCAATGGAATCTCCTTGATAAAGATTATCGCGATCAATTCGTTCCTCAAGGAGATAGAGGGTAGTAGGTGCTTGTAAAACAGTAACTGAAATGATGTAAGAAGCAGGCTGATGATGCGTTGCGTTTGCCGTTACCAGAACCGTATAGGTTCCAACCGGGACGGTCCCATTGAATGTCAGTATAGATCTTCCGATGAACGGCAATAGTTCAAAGGGTCCAGACCAATTAAGATAAAAGTTCGTTAAGAATGATATCTGTAATCCTGTTTTGTTATTTTTGTAATAGAGATTAAATTGTTCTGATATTCCCCGGTAAATGATTGTGGCTTGGTCATCTTTGAATAATTCATCCAAGACCGTATTTACCTTTATAATTTCGAGTAAGAAATTGCCGATTACAGGTTCATGATTCAATTTCCCGAAAAATATTGTTACGTTATAAATGCCTTCATCAAATACATTTGAATAGAGGCTAAATTGGTATTCGCCCGCACCCATCCATTCGACAAAATAGGTACTCGGTCCTGCCCACGAAAGAACGCTTATGTTATCCGGATTTAAAATTCCAGCCGATGTATGCAGATTCAGATAGTTGATTCGGAATACAATATTCTCACCCCATTCTGTAGGAGGAATGGGATCGGTAATTAATACTAATCCCGTTGGTACTTGTGATATATTTATTAAGACCGTATGTACCGCTTCAAAATAAACAATATCTAACAGTTCAAAGGAGAGATTGAAAGAAACAGGCCATGTACGAATCATATTTTTCCCAGGAATGAGGGTACTTATTTCAATGATATATAAGCCTGTATAATTTTTGTTATAATTGAACCATTCATAGAGCGAATAAACGATGAACCAGTTCGCAGACCAGTTACAATCGATATATGCTGGCGAGATCCCTGCATTCGAGGCATTAAGATCGTACCAATAGAAAGTGATGTTCGTTTTATCGCCGTAGATAATATCTCCATTAAAATCAGGGAAATAAGGAAGTGAAGTAACACCCAATACATCATGTGCATATGTCCAATTCGTAGTAATTGCGGTATGATGATAATGTATCTTCAGATTAAAGATTATTTGTTTATAGACCATTTCAATATGTGATCCATTCACAAATATTTGTAACTTATATTGAATTAGTTCAGGGGTCTCTGGATTCCAACGAAACATCAATCTATAATAGCCATCAGGAAGCGCCGGGTCTCTTATCTGATCAAATTGCAGTAACGTCCCATGTTCCCACTCGTTGTCGCTTATTGAACCAGCCCACACCACAAAGAATTTAATGTTCTCATACTGTGGTAACGAATTATTATTAATCGGGAAGGAGCGATTATCCAAATTCTTCAAGCTAAAAGTTATATTAAAATTATCAATTCCTTCCAAATTATCCTTCCAAATAGTATAATTATACGAAATAACACGAAGATCTACTTTAATCTTCCTTATCGTTATAGTCACAATGGTATTTGCTGGGAGATAAGAGCTGTTCATCATGGTAATGTTAAATGAACAGATGGTCAAGTCGCCCAGAGCCCAAGTCGTATTTAGTTCGATAACATAAATGCCTATTCCAAGACTTCTTACCGAATAGCTGGTAGAATAATTTTCAGCGATTTGAGGAATTGCTTTAATGATAACAGATTCGGGCATAACTCCTGGGTTTCCTAGAGATACCGTGTCGTTATATGAGAAAATAATTGTGGCATTTTCACCCCAGGGTACAGAATAATCGATGCTCTTTATGAAAATAGAAGTGATATTTTTGATGAAAGTGAGAGAAACTGTAAAGCTTTGGTTGATAAAGGTTTCATCTTTAAATAAGTTTATTTGGAATTGATATTTGACACCATGGGCTGGAACAATTCCATTTACCGTTAATATAAAAGTTCCATTTGGGAAGGCAATTACTGGTCTATTGGCAAGATTTGTATAAGGTCCTTCACCAGTAACTAGAATATTTGAATTTAGAACAAGACGATTTCTATCTGTATCATTGTACAGTATCAAAACAGTGGCATTCCGCCCCCATTTTAATCCCGAATAGGAGAGTGTGTTAATACCTTCTATAATACTGGTGTAATCTGTGTAAATTCTCCGAGTCGTAAAGATAATTGTGATGGTACGGTTTGAATAAAATGGTTGTCCATACCAGGTTGCATTAATTTTAACTTGATGGGCGCCTATTCTATTCGTTAAAATCCGGCTCGTATTAATTTTTAAAGTGAAGTAACCTGCTCCGATTTCCGTCAGCCAATATTGTGTATAAGCGGGATTATTATCAACCAGAATAGTTAGGAATAATTGTTGCGTATTGTTTGAAATACCAGTTCCACCCGCATCCAAATCAGAAAAACGAAGGGTCATCGTTGAAATATCTCCATAATAAACAAGTTCCGGAGGAATATATGTAAGCTCCGAATTTCTTTCCTTCATATTCAAGGTAAAGGATACTGATACATTCAAAAACCGTTTTTCAAGAATCCATTCTGCGACAACAGTGAAATTATAAATCCCAAGTTGCGGTAAGTTAATGGTATTAATATGAACTATGTAATGGTCCGTGTAAGCGTCTGTCCAGGCATAATTATTCCTCCAAATGCTCCCAGATGAATTATAAATCGTAAATATTACGTTCTGGGTCTGATTGGATATAAACTTACTACTATTATCTAAATCAATGTAATAAACGGTAATATTCGCAATATCTGAAAATGAAATTGCTCCGGGTGGAGTATAAGTCAGGTCAGTATATCTTGATCTGATTTTAAGAGAAAAAGATTCATTGGCAGGAGTGCAAGTAGCGTAATTTGCGGTAACCCAGAGATTATATGTCCCTATCGCCGGTAAAGATGCCGCATCTATTATAATATAATAAGTTCCTTCTATTCCTCGAATTAAACTAAATGGATATGTACAATTAATATTTGCATTTTGAATTGGTTGTCCATCATGGATACTCTCCGAATCACTTATGATGTAATGGGCTGTTAAAGTTACATTTAAATCCCAAGGTTGAGCTGCGATGGGTTCAATCCAGAGAAGCGTCGTTATCTCTCGAATTATCAGATTAATAATAATAGATTGATTATAATAGTAAGGTGTGCCACTCCAAATAATGCTGATATTAAGAACATAGGTATAGCTCGAATAAGGCAGGGTTGAAGTATCAATAGTCAATAAATAATCCTTACCGCCTATCCAGGTCGCACTATAACTTACCCCTGGACCCCACCCTGTTATGTTACAGCCAATACGAACGGCGCCTGTAGCATTTGCGATAGGCAAAGAATGATCTAGATCAAAATAGGAGAGCGCAATATTAACAGTATTGTTAACAGGTGTGATATCCGGTGGCGTAAAGCTAAAACGAGATGAGATAGGTCGAATTACCACATAGATTTTCAATTCCCGATATGCATAATTAGTTTTATTGGCAGTAATTTTAACTTCAAGAGTTTTCCCTAATTGACTTGAAGCAATGAATGAACTTCTAATTGTTATATTGTAAATTCCAAATCCCATTTCCATTGTTTGATATGGCCATCCATTAACGGATACCGTTGCACCACTTAATCCGATAGCATGTACTGTATCGTTGTACGAAATTAAAACTGAGAAATTATCATTCCAGGGAATTGCTGTTGATGGAATTTCCAATGCAAAAATGGTGGTCGCAATTTCAAGAATACGTAAAGTGAAAATTGTGGAACCCATTTGATAATGTTGTGCCAAATTACCCCACCAACTCGGATCAAGTGAGCAATTAACATAAATTTGATAGGTCCCAATACCAAGGGTAGAACTAGAATTCATTACTAAAGTATATTGCCCTGCAGTTGCATTTTTTATAATCCTATAGGAGCCCCTAACTTCTGGTCCACTCCATTCACGTAATATACCTCCTATATCTTTCCAATACACGTTGAAAAGGGCATTATCCAATCCTAAGCCGCTGTGACTAGGCTCCGTATCATTATATTGCAAGAGGATTGTCGTGTTATCGATAAAATATACGTAAGATGGTGTTATTAACGTTTCAAGATTTGTCAAGATTTGTCGAATGGTTATAACTACCGCAGTGGAGGTGTTATGATAATGACGGGCCGATGCCATGATATTCAGTTGGTAGGAGCCCTCTAAATTATAAGTCGTGTTAAGGAGGATTGTATATCTTCCAGTTACAGTTTGAGTGATAGTATAATAGCTTTTTGGCCAGGTTGCGAAAGGTTCTAACCAAATGGTTCCATTTATCGGTTCCATTGTCTCTGTATCATTAAAAGAAACAATGATAGTGAGGTTATCTCCCCAGGCTACGGTGGTACCTGGTAAAATATCTTTTATATAAAGAGAGGAGGATGGATAGCGGATTCGGATATTAAGTTGGAAAGTCTTATTGAAATAATGAGTTTGAAAGAGTGTAATATTGACATAGTAAATAGTCCCTTCTACAAGAAAAGTGGTGTTAAATTCGATATAATAGCGCTGGGTTTGTGTATTAAATATAACTGTATAATTTCTCCCATTGTTCCAAGGTTCCTTACTTTCAATTTTGATGTTGGATTGACTTAAGCCTGAGACGTTCAAATTATTATCAATATCAAGATATCCTATGCAGGCTGTAAAATTTGTTCTCCATGGCCAATTGGCAATGACTGAGACGTTGCTATAATACGAAGTATATATTTTCCGGATGGTAAAGGAAACGGTAATGTTTTTGGTTTCATAATTTGTTTGATTCACAAAAATCCAAATAAGATAATTATTTTCAGTATAATTTGTCGCTAGATGTAGCCTGAATGCACCGATTCCGATATTTTCAAAGGAATATTTAGGCCAACTAGAAGTTACATTCGCTTGATACACAGGAATTCCCAAATAATTATGATCTGTGTCATTAAAAATACAGGTTATTTGAAGTGGAGTATTCCAGGGAATCACATTTTGATAATCAATTGCCCGTAGATAGGATGTGATTTTTCGTACAGTAATTCCAACCAGGATTGACTTATTCGTATAATAAGGTTTGCCAAAACATAGTGCATTGATTTGAATATTGAAGCTCCCAATTGCCAATGCCACATCATTCGTATCAATTTCAATTACAAACTTCCCTTTTTGTTCAAAGTTTAGATTATAAATGGAATAAAGCGTGATATCCTTGACAGTGAGATCGATATTACTTGTACTATTATCAATTCCAAGTCCGCTATCTAAATCGTTATAATATACAGTTATGTTGATCTTATCACCATAAGGGACTGCAGGAGGCGGAACATAAAGCAATTCGGTATTTCGAATACGAGTTCGGATTGTGATTGAAATTGAACTATTCTTATAAAATGGCTTTCCAGTCCAATTACCCCAAATTGTAAAATCGTAGGAATCCAATCCTGCAAGTTTACTCGTATTAATTATAACCCTGTAATTTCCGGATCCGAGTTCATTTACCCAAGCAAACCCACTAGAATTCCACTTCTGCTTATACTGATCAAGGATTATGATGGACGCAGATTCAATACCTTGAGATGTTTCAATATCTACATACGTCAAATCTATAGTCGCATTCAATCCATATCCAATTGTTCCCGGCGAGATATAGTTAAGTTCCGTATTACGCGGTTGAATTGTCAATGAAATCATGACAAGAGCTTCTGCAAAATAAGGTTTCCCTGTCCAACTACCTTGAATCCAGAAATTATATGATCCAACTCCCTCTAATTTACTGGAATTGATAATTATTTCAAATGAGTCACCCGATATCTCTCTTATCCAACAATTTCCTTTAAGTGGACCAAACAATAAATCTCCGGCATCAAATTGCCCATTTCCATTATCCCTGTATATTTTTAAATTCATGTGAGCGCCCCAAGAGCTCGAATTTGTTATTGCTATGCTATTATTATCTAAATCGCGATATCGGATTAGAATTGTAGCATTTGAGCCGAATTGAATCGATTCAGGGGGTTGATAATCTAGTTCAGTAGATCGTGACCGGGTCGTGATAAAAATAAGAATGGTCTGATTTTGGTAATATGGGATGTTTTTCCAAGTGACCGTGAATGTAACCAGGTTACGTCCCACTGTGGGCCAGAACGTCGTATTTATTTCGAAATTAAATCGACCCTCCGTAATGGGATCAAAATCCCAATTCCAATACGAAGAAGTTAAATTGCAGGAGAGAGAAACCTGCGTACCATTAATAGGCATGCCATGATAGATATCACAATATTCTAGCCAAAAATTGAGGATGTTAGCCCAAGCGGTAGTGGGTGGCGTTTGATATACGATCTGCGTATCAATTGGGCGAACTAAAAACGGAATCTGCATAGATCGTAACATATATCCGGGAGCACTGGCTTTTATTTCTAAAATGTAAGACCCGGGCGATTTAGCACTTGTATTTAAGTTGATGGTATAATTTCCATCCAGCTCATCGACTATTGTATAATAATTCATACCAGATTTTGTCCAATTGATAGCTATTACTGTACTGGGTATCGGAATTTCATTTAAATTAGTATAAGTAATTGTAAATGTTACATTTTCACCCCAAACCTGAGAAGAGGGCGGTACAATGCCCATAATTGATTCCCTCTTCTTGAGATTCAAGGTGATATTCATGCCTTGCGATTCATAATGAACTTTCTCAATCCACACCGTTAGATTATAACTCAAGTCAAGATTAAAATTCGTGGTATCAATCTGAAGAACCCACCAATTTTCCACTGAATTATAGAAAAGGGTTGCATTATAGATGGAAGAAATTCTGCTTAATTGGTTACGCCAGGTACTATTACTATCGTAGGTAAAAATCGTGACATTTACTGTGGTATCATTCTGAATATTGATACCTTTATCCTTATTGCTGTAAATGATAGTAATATTATACAGCCCAATGGGGATAATATTCGAAGGATAATCCGGTGAAGTAAGAGCTGTATAGACGTTCCTGATTGTTAAACTTACAGAACTTAAGGTGCGTGGAACATGATAAGATTTATTCGCGCTTATTTCAAAGGTATAGGTGCGTTCGGTTAAATTCTCCATAATTATTTCAATTGTATAATACCCGTTCTTTTCATCAGTTACTGTCCAATTATTATTCTTAACCAAAGAAATATCTAGAGGACTTACTAGTTTCAAATTTATTGTTGCCCCTGAGATTCCTACATTGTGGTCAATATCATAATAATAAACAATTATTGTGGCATTTTCCTCATTACTCCAAGGGATATTCCCGGGAGGACTATAAGTCAAAAGTGTATTATTAATTCGAATCACGAAAGTTAATTGAATAGATTGATTCTGATAGAAATTAGGAACCTTTGCATATGTAATATTTATTCGAGCAATGTACGTATTATTTCCAGGCAAAGAGCGCGTATCAATGGTAATACTATATTTGCCAGCTTGTATGAACCCCAGGTCATTAACCCAATATGTTGGCGTAGGCGTTCCTAGCGGATCAACTATCGTTAGAGACATAAAAACCCGTGAAAAATTGTTAATTCCGGGTTTACTCGGATCATCAATGTCATTATAGTAGAAAAATAGTGTCAGCTTATCTCCAAAGGGTACAGTGTTAGGTGTATCGTAAATTAATTCAGTCCGCCTACCAATGCCACTTACGACATCTGATCCCACTTGAAATTGAATATGAATATAGGTTTGATTCTGATATAGAGCATTCTGGAACCAAGTAATGTTTATTTCCAAAGTGTATATGGCTGGATATGGAAATGAGGTAGTGTTAATGACGATATTATATTTACCATTCTGTTGGATTCGCATATCAAAAACTTGATAGGTCGGGTTCAGGGTGACCGGATTGATTACGTTACATCGAATGGTTCCATTCAGAAGAACATATGGAATGCCAGGGTTTGAATTGATATCGATATCCGAATAATATAGGCTAATAGTAGCATTGGATGCAAAGGGCGTGGGAGAGGGTGTGTCATAGCTGTAGGAAGTTAAATGTTCTCGAATTCTAATAGGGATTATAACTGAAGAATTCTGATATTTGGCTTGATAGACCTTGACATTGAAAAGATAAGTGCCTACTTGAAATGATTCGATATTTAAGGTAATATTGTAAGTGCCAGTACTTAATTGATTATAAATAAGCTGCGAACCATTTCCAGTAATTTGTACAGGAGGCCCAGTAATGAGTTGCGAACCTAGATCCGTATCTCTGAAAAAGATGGTAACAAAGCCCTTATTACCCCATGGCAGTTCTCCAACAGGTGTATAGGTTACCTCCGTAAAATGTGCACGGATTTGAATCCGGATAATAAGCGATTTATTGTAATAGTGTTGCTTATAGACACTAACATTTATGTAATAAGTTCCTATTGCCCAGTTGGAAGTGTCAATATTAAGAGCGTAAGATCCGGGTAACCCAATTACCGGATTATAAGAGTAACTGAATGATCCATTTAATGTAAGAAGATCGATATTGGAAATTCCTAACCCATTATCACTGCTCAAACTGTCTTGCACAATAAATTGGATAGGAAATGTCGTATTTTGTCCAAATGGAACAGCGGAGGGAGCGTTACACGTTAATAATGTCTGGATTGCTCGAATACTAATATATACATACACAGATTGATTGAGATGAAATTGTTTACTGCAATTAATCTGTACCGAGTAAGTCCCTTCAAGCCAGGTATCGGTTTTTATTTCGATTGAATAGGTGCCGGTTGCAGGGTTGTATTGGGGCGTCTTATGAATTTGATTGCTTGTAATTATTGCAGAAAGGACTGGGAGCCTGCTGGAATTGGTGTAGTGCAAGATCAAGGTGGTATTTTCATGGTACGGCGTACTTGGGATGGTCTCAAAAGAAAGATCCGTATCTACAATTACGAGGATAGTATATAATGAATTCTGAGTTTGTTGGGTAAAGTAGCGTTTCTGCCCAATTACATCAATGTTAAATAGCCCTTTATGATTACTGGTGTCTATCTCTCCTGTATAAATGCCATTACCATAATCGACCATTGTGCCGATATAATGATTTCCAAGGCCGTTCCAATTATTTATCCGGAATGTTAAGTTTGCCCCTATGATTCCACTAGCAGCATCGGTATCATAATATCGGACCTTAAAGATTCCAGTTTCTCCTGCAATAGAAGTGAATTGCTGGGTTAGAGGTTGATTTCGTGAGAGGCTGGTATTATGGGTTACATTGAATCCTAAGACTTTTTTACCAGCTTCCATTGCACCGACTGTGCTCGTGCCATTATCACAGGTTACGGTGACGACATATTCGCCAACAGAAGAATTTAGACCACTTAGACGAATATTCGAAAATACAACTTGACCACCTGCAGTAACCGTCTTCGTCTCCGTATACCATGTAGATCCGCTGGGAGTATTAATGACAACTTTGGCGGTCCCTGCATAAATCCCGGAGGGATCGGCTTTAATCGAAGCATTTATTCGTAACAGATCGCCAATTTGGAAACTTACTTTTTTATTGTTGATAACGCCATCTCGGACATCGGCGCCTAACACATAATTAGGTGATTCGGCAATGACCTTCCAATAACCGTAAATATTAGCAATGTCATTGGGAATAAATAAGAAATTCCCGCGGGTAGATTCAATTTTAGTTGTTAAACTGGTTCCTGTAAAACCATTATTGCCAGGTCCATATAATTCAGAGGGGAATGTATGAGTACCAGAGATATAAATTGGGAATCGCATCCGTCCTTGCGCGTCACCTATGTAAGCATTTCTAATGTAGACTTCTGTATAGGTACTCTCCTGTTCTAATGCAAGTTCAACGGAATCAATTTCCATCCCAATGAGGCCCGAAGGAATGGCAATTTGGCGACGATACCATCGATTATTCGCATAGCCTATAAGATTGGTCGCAGGATGGGCACTTAAACCATTTTGATCGACTGCTCCAGAACCGCGTAAGGTGGCGGTAGCAAATTCCAAATCGACTCCTGCTATACAACATCCAGAAGTCGAGGGAAACATGATATCATAATAGAGATAGTCCCCAGGCTGGGTTGTATAATCCGGATGGAGAATATCGGGATAGAACCAACGGTTCCCAGCATCAGTTCCTGTGCCATTTACTTTTAGAACTCTATTACTTTGACCTAGCTTCTCTAAGGGAGGCGCTTGCGGATTCCACACCTGCGTAATAGTCCAATCTGCTGGAATAGGAAAACTAATGACATAATCTTGGATATCCGATTGAGGTGGTGGCATAGATGGAGGTTTAGCTGGAATATAAAAGGTCCATATAGCATTTCCAGTGGATGATGTTGTATAAGTTGTTCCCGGGTTTTCGATTCCAAATTGTGCGGATGTAAGACGCTCTGTAAAGCCATAACTTTTTTGAGAGACTTTCATCGAAATAGGTGGATTTCCGGGTGTTAATGGAAAGGCAGAAACATTAGTCGTAAAAGTAGAATATATAGGATAATTGTCATATTGATTCGCATACCATGGAAGGTTGGGATATACGACTTTTACGCCGGACTGACCATAGATCCCTCCTGCAGGATCGGGAATATCAACAAACCCAGCACCATCTAAGGGCACATCCATCTTTAATTGGATTTGGCTGGGGCGCACCTTCGTTTGCATAAAAAGGAAGCAATCGCTAAAAGTTATATTAGTCCAATGGGCATCCCCTCCATTCCCACCCGTAGAACCTGAAATCGTCGATTGCACTCCTAATTTAAGATTTATTTTTCCTGGCATAGCTGGAAAAACATTTAGGGGAATACTAACAATTTCATTATACCAGTATCCAGGACTAATAATTGGATATGTACCAGGAAAAGTAGCAAAACTCCGTGTCCAAACATATACATCATTGATACTTATAAAGGCCATAGCATGTGAATATTGCCAACCGCGGGCTGAATAATTGAATGCGATTTTGGCATTCATGATCTCACCACGATTCAAGGTGAAACTAGTATTCCACAAGGCAAAGGTACCCTGTTCGTAAATAGGATAATCTGGCGATGGATCTTGATTATCACCTCTCCAAGCCGCCCGAATTTCATAGTTAGAAGGATTTCCATCATAATTTTGGTAACCCAGAACAAGCATCTCATCACTGAATGTATGTGATCCATCAAGATCTTGCCACATATATCCCCATCCTGTTGGGACATTCGTACCCGTTCCTCTCACATTCGTTCCGTATCCAGCATCATGGATATTTTGACCCCGAGTTCCAATATCCCAGAAGGTATTTGGGAGCCGGGAAATATTTTCAAAGAGATCCACGATTTCGGTGCGTAAATATTTGGATTGCCAGGTTGGAGGGATATTAAGGAGCGTTTGCCCAGTCGATGCACTCGAGAGTTTTATAGATTGGAGATCATTAGAAGTATAGCCCGTCTCATAGAATTTGAGAGGTTCTCCGATTCCCTCTCCAAATAAAGGACGGGATTCTTCTGTGGATTTCGTAATGGTAGGAGCGTTTACAATTTTCTGAGAATCAATTTGTGCCATTCTTTGCGAGAACGGCTGATCTACTGTAGTAGTGCTATGAGGAGTGAATTGAATGCGATTCCAATAGGTGGCTCCCGTGGAAATTGTAGAATAAGCAAATCCCACATGACCTCGTTGTGGACTAGTATCCCAGTATTCGAGGGAATCAGCTTGTCCTCCGAGAAATATACAAGAATAGCCCCACCCACGAACTACGGTACTATTCATGCTGAACCATTGACCAGGAGTACCGGTCGGCCAACCTAAGCTTAAGCCATCGCCGCCATTAGCGCCATCGGTAAGTGCAGTGCCACCATTCTGATCTACATAGACGGCTGGCAAAACACCGGAATTCAGGTTAATTCGTGCGAATACTATTCGGGCGGGCGCATAAGATGTATTGGTAGTTATATAGGTCGTTATTTCAAAATGATTGGGATAGAAAATATAATATCGTCTAATTTGATGGGTCCGTGGAGGAATCCCTCCAGTAACAAATTTTGTTACGGAGATATTCACAAATGCGGCACCTTGTTGCACAATTCTCATCGTTGCACCCGCTAGCCGATCTTGCTGCCACATATCGCCTAAATCAGTAATAATTCCACAATAATCTGTGGCGATTACGCTTTGAGAGGTCGAATAATCCTTAAAATAGCCCTGATTGATAAATCCACGCAATGTATCGAAACCAATTTTATACACGGGCGTCTCTATTACATAATTGGAAGGATCGAGATCTATCAAAAAGGTACTGGTATAATTGCAGTCTCGAACTG
>CAYGYC010000090.1:0-13758 GCA_964353755.1 uncultured archaeon
CCACTCCCAGAAAAAAGAATGCGTAGAAAGACAGAGAAACTACAAAATGAGATTAACGCATTAAAAACGCAAAAAGATGACCTTGCATCTCAAAAAACTGTTATTCAACAACAAAATGCAGAGATCCAAGATAAATTAAATGAAAGTGAAACTGCCAAGACGCAATTAATGAAGGAAAATGACGAATTAATGACTGATATGCGAAAATGTCAAAATTTCGAACAAGAAAACACAAATCTTAAGAATGAGTTGATGACGAGCAATCAACAATTACAACAAAAAGATCAGGAAATTCAAAATCTTAGTACTAGACTTAATGAAGCTCAAGGTCAAGCTCAAAGTTTAGCTTCTAAAGTAACGGAATATGAATCAAGACCTGCAGTCCGTGCCGCTCCTCCTCCTACACAACCCTTACTGGAAGCAAGAATTGAACCTCCACGCCCTGCCTTTCCCTCTAGATCTGCATCGACTGAAGCTCCCCCCTCTCCAGCAGTTCCTTCCCCTCCTAGCCCCCCGGCTAAACCAGGAGCATTCACTTGTCCGAAATGCGAAAGTACTCGTGTTGTAGAAGAAAGTGATCGATCTAAAATTCTCTATGTAGCTGCTGGACGCCCAATTTATGCTAAAAAACGCAGATGCTTAAAATGCAACTATGAATGGGGCGTTTAAAGAAAATAAAACGTTTTTTTTCATTTTTTTATTAAGTTTCTGTAGATTTGTAAGTAAATTTTGGCAATTCTTATCCAATTAAATTGGCTTTGAATAAGCTGCGCCACTATTTTTCCTTTTTTTCTGAATTCCGCCTCATTTTCTAAGATTGATTTCATGGCAGAGTGTAATTTGAAACTATCCAGCTTTTTTAGAAAAATACCACTATCTGGTAGAGATAGATTATTTTTACCAATGTGACTGCAAATGAAAGGAATCCCCATAGCAGCTGCTTCCAAAATAGATCTTCCAAAGGTTTCAAGGGGGGATGGTTGGACAAAAAGAGTACATCCACTATAATAATAAGGTATATTTTCATAGGGAATGGACCCGGTGAATATTACTGAATTCTGAAGATTGTTTCGTTGAATCCAACTTTTTAATTTTAAATAATAATTTGAAACGGATTCTGTCTTTGCATCAATTAAAAAAGTTGATTGCTTTGGTCCAACAAGTAATAATTTAACATTATCATATTGGTTCTTCAATTCATAAAATGCTTTAATCAATGTATCAATTCCTTTTTCCGGAATAATTCTTCCTACATATAAAATTAATTTGTCTGTTGCCGAAAATTTATATTTTTCCTGTAAATACCGCGAATTTAGTTTAGGATTAAACAAATCTTGTTTAATTCCTTGCGGAACAATTTCGAGTTTCTGCTTTATATTTGAACTCATTCGTTGTAACGCTTTTTTCATGAATTCACTTGCAACTATAATTTTATCTGCGTGATTTAAAGTGAATTTTCCTAAAAAAAGTTCAAAGGGATATTTTATTCGTTTGCTAAACTTATTAACGGGAGGTAGTATCCATGGATAATATACATGTTCTGTATGCACAACGGGAATTCCCAGCCATTTGGAAGCTAAATAGGCGCTTGGAAAAACTGAGGTCCCTTGTGTATGCAAAATCTGAATAGCTTTTAATTTCAATAGAATTTTTATAATTGTGAAATTATAAAATACGCCCCTCATGAGACTATTTTTAGGTAAATTTATTGAATAGATAGTCAAATTAGAACTTAAGTTGGATTTTTGAGTCATTTTACCGCGCGTAATAATTAAGACTTGGTTATTTAATTCCGCCAAACTTAATCCTAATTCATAAGTGAAGGTTTCTATAGCTCCCCCGAAAACGGGTGGGGTTTCTAGTATGGATGGACTTAATAGGCAAATTCGCACTGAATTTTCACCGAAATACAAATTGAATTGAAATGTCTAGATTGTTTTATAAGTAAATTCTTATGAATGTTTCAAATTATTCGGTAAGTCTTTTTAATCAATCTAAAGTTTTGACGCGATTCTTTAAATAGGGCACTAAATATTTTCTAATTTCAGGATCATGGAGACTTAATTCAATGAAAGAGACAGCATAGGTCAAAGGATCTCCAATATCATACCGTTCTTCATTTTTATCCACCTCAATCCCCCAAATCTCCGCTCCTTCCTTGAGTAATATTTTGATAGAATCCGTAATTTGTTTTTCATTTCCTACACCTTTCGGTGTCTTATCAATAGCGGGAAAAATCTGGGGCGTAAAAATATAGCGACCGCAAATAGCTAATTGACTTGGAGCAACATCTGGTGCAGGCTTTTCAATTAAATCGGTGATTTGCCAAATTCCCTCACTGATTTTTGTTCCATTAATAATACCATATTTTTGGGTCTCTTCTTTCTTAACTTTTTCAAGTAAAATAGTACATATAGATTTTTTCTTATCATGCACTTGATTTAATCGATGTAAACAATTTCCTAAGGGTTTGGTATAGATAACGGTATCGCCTAAGGCAACATGAAATGGTTCTTCTTCTACAAAATCTTTTGCTAAATATATTGCATCTGCTAAACCGGTTGGTTTTGCTTGGCGCGTGAAAAAAATATTCACTTTGGACTTTTTAAGAGTAGAAAAAAAGCTCATTTCGTCTAGAAGTTCTTTTTTACCCGAATTTTCGAGTTTTTCGAGAAAAGCAAAATCCGGGTCGAAATGATCTTCTAAAGCCCGTTTGGTTCGTCCCGTAATAATTAAAATGTCCTTCACACCCGCTGCCACTAATTCTTCGACCACATATTGAATTGTCGGAATTCTGCCGCATGGTAACATTTCCTTAGGTTGTGCATAGGTAGCAGGTAATAAGCGCATCCCTAACCCTGCCGCAGGAATTACCGCTTTTTTAATCAATTCATCATCCCTCTTATTTAAAATAATGTGGAATTGCTTAGAACCCATTCGAATAACTTTTGGATTCCATCCTCTTTGGATATGCTAGGCATCCATTTAAAATCTTGTTTAGCTTTATTAATATTTGAGTAATAGACCTTCTGGTCACCGGGTCTCCACTCTAACATATTGTAATTAATTTTATGGTTCAGTAATTGTTCTAACCTTTTGATTAGGTCTAATAAGGAAATCGTATTGCCCGGTCCTCCTCCAATATTATATATCTTGCCCTTGGTATTATTAATATTTTTAAGAGCAGATAGAAATGCCTTAATTAAATCATCAACAAATAGTATATCCCGAACCTGTTTTCCATCTCCATAAATCATTAGTTTTCGATTTAACACACTTGAAATTATGAAATGCGCCACCCAGCCTTGATCCTCATTTCCGAATTGCCGGCATCCATAAATGCAAGACATCCGAAAAACGATAGTTTTTAATCCATAGATTCGGGAATAATCTTTAAAGTAAGCTTCTGCGCAGTATTTAGAGCAACCATAGGGACTATGCGGATTAATGGAGGTATCCTCTGAAACACCTTGTTTAAACATACTAAAATCATATCTATCCTTCTCTTCAAGAACACTATATCCCTCTAAGGTTCCATATACCTTATTTGTTGAAGTAAAAATGAGAGATGGGTCGGTCTTTAAATGTCTTGCCATTTCTAAAACATTTAATGTTCCTCTAGCATTGGTTTCAAAATCAGAAATTGGATCTGCAACGGAAGTAGTAACTGCCACTTGTCCGGCAATATGATAGATTATTTCCACATCCTTTGCAACTGTGTTAAGCTTTTTAGAATCGCTTAAATCTCCCTGAATTATCCGTAGTCGCGATTTTGCTTGAGGATTTTGCTCTAGCCATTTCTTATTTTTTAATACATTTTTACGTGAAAAATTATCATAAATAATTATCGTATCCTCGGTATTTAAAAGCAAATAATTGCTTAAATTTGATCCAATAAATCCTACTCCACCCGTAATTAAAATCTGTCCCATATACTCATCTTAAATTTGTCTTTTCACTACAAGGAGAATGGACTACTCTTCACTTTATAAATATTAAAATCTCCTGTAATAAAGTAAGATAAAGAATATTTAGGTGTGGATTATGAGCCAGCCTCTTTTCTGGTAGAGATTAATGACTTCTAAAACTTCCTCTTCCTTTAAATTGGATTCCTTCGCAATATCCTCTAGTGAATGTTTTCCATTACAAAGTTGGAGAATAAGTCCTTCTTTAAAACCAAACTTTTTACTACGAAACCGTTCAAGAAGTTCTGGAAAAATTTTAGTAGGTTCTCCAGGTCCAGCTTGTGGTGTTTCCACAATTTCTTCCATTTTTTCTATGAATTTCGCGGCGACCTCTTTCTTCTCTGGAGAAATTTCAACTTTTTCTGGAGATTTCACTTCTATACCCTTTCTATCAAGAATCACTAGCCACCCTTTGCTCTGGAAAGAATCAATTATTTCCATGACTTCCCGTTCGGAATAATTACTTTTCGTAATAACTTCTTCTAGGGTACAATTCCCATTACAATATTGAAGAATAATTCCCTCCATGAAATTGAATTTCTTAGATCGATAACGATCCATCAGTTTAGGATAGCCGGATATGGGCTTCTCCGGGACCACAGGACCTACTTGACTAGTTGAAGCCTCCACCACATGTGCCTCACCTTTTGATGAAATTAGTTCCTCTTTAAGCGCCACCGCTGTTGGGATTGGTGATGGGGTAATCCCTCCTTTAGGTTTTAATTTTAAAATTAAATTCGCCTGTTTTTCCAAGATTTCCATGGATTGGAGGTCTGAGTATACCTCGCCAATTATCTTTCCATAATTTTCTAATAATCCACGATATAAAAGGAGGTTACCTATTTTCCCTGCTTCCATATGGATTACAAACATTAAGTTAGACGCCATTTTAAAGAAGCCTAAAAGGGTTCCTGGTAGGGGCATTGAATATTGCCCTTGTTCTATTAATGTAAAATTTTCTTTAACATATTTTTGAATATAATCTCGTCGAGCTTCGAGCCCTTTGTCTATATACTTTATATTGGATTGAGCATCAATAATACAGAGCGCAGGAGACGGGGATAAAATTTTCTCCATTTTTTTACGCATATCAACTGCAATTTCACTAATAGGATTAAGCGACATTTTTAACGAACTCCTTTTTAGTATTATATTCATTCTCGAACTTAAATAAATTTGGTTAATGCGTAAATAAATAAATTTGGTTAATGAGTAAATTCATATTTTGGAGAAGCTTTTCGCGGTTGGTATCAAATACTTGTAAAGTACAGATGGGATCTTCTGGGTTAAGCAATAAATTTGGAGATGGAATGTCAAATATATACGGATTCTTCTCAAACTTAGGTGTTTTACATAATTCCTTTGCAAATAGCACTTGTTTCATGGCAAAACCCTGCAGTTTCTCTACCTTTTTGGGAATTATTCCTTGAACTGCATCGAGGTGTAGCTTTACAGCATTCAAGTGTGAAATCCTTTCTAACAACTCGATAGTCCCTGGAAATCGTGGATTAATTTCCATAAAATAAGGGGTTGTACCTTGAAGTACAAAATCAATCCCAAAGACCCCCACTAATTTAAAAGCGCGTGAAATTTTTAATGATACATTTTCGATAGTTTGGGCAATTTCAGGCGGACATTCAAAGGGGATAATGTTCCCGCAATATTTAAAAGGCAAATTTGTTCCAGAACTCTTAACTCCAATTAATTGCTCATTGATTGATAGAACTTTATAATCTTTTTTATCTCCTACCATGGTTGTACTGATATTTTTCCCTTTAATGTATTCTTGAACATAGTATTTAACGGGATTATTGTCTGGGTTCCTGAAAAATTGAGATAATTCCGATTGGTTGTGGATCAGTTGAATTCCAATTCCCCCTAAAGTTTTCATTGGCTTAAGAACAAGTGGAAAATCCAGATGGGCCATAAAATCTCTATTGTTTCCCAAAAATGTCATTGGAAATTTCACATTCTCGTGCCCAAGTTTTTTGTGAACCTGCTTCAAATCACGAATAATTTTAATACATTCCGGGCTATTACCCAAAATCGGAACCACCGAATTCAATCGTTCCCACAAATCAGGGCGGTCGTCTAACCCGCTTCCAATTAATACCGATTCAATTTTCTCTTTCGCAATAATACTTAATGCTAACTTAACTAATTTTTCTTCATTCTCGCTTTGATTCGGAAATGCTGTATAAGACTGAGATTCAGGCTTAAATATTGTGAAAACCTTATTTGTAAGTGGAAATAAATCTTGATCCCCCCAAAAATCCGCTACCGCTACTTCTAACCCTAGCATTTTTGCTAAATGGACTATGGGCCGTGCATTAAATGAAACAATCAATATCATTTTTATTACTTAATTTATTTCATTTTATATCAAAAGTAATTAATTCAATTTTTAGGTATATGTATATGCATATCACATTTTTAGGTACGGCAGGGAGTTCTCTCACGGCGAAGAGAACGAATCCTTCGATTTTGATTGACGATGATCTATTGATAGATGCGGGTGAAGGTACAACTCAAAAACTATTACAAATTGGTCCTCTCCAGAATATTCGGACGATTTTGATTTCCCATCTCCATGTCGATCATTTCCTCGGACTATTTTCTTTGCTGTGGCATCGGTGGTTAGCGGAAAGAGATACCGGTTCTATTTCAATCTTTGGCCCCCCGAATATTCAGGCGGCAATTGAAACGATTTTCAAGGTGACTTCTACTCCATTTGAGTCTTTTCCTTTTACGATTCAGTATAATCCTTTGGATCCCGCTGAAGAAATTCTCAAATGTGGTGAAATCTCAGCCACTCGACTGCTGCATTCTATCTATACATTAGGCTTTCGAATCGATCGGGATAAAAGTATCTGTTATACTACGGATACGGCGCCACTAGACCGCGTAATATCGCTGGCAAAAGATTGTGATGTCCTAATTCATGATTGCTCTATGCAAAATAAATTTGCAGATATGGCACACAAATATTATCATTCCACGCCGCAAGATGCCGCCGAAATTGCTAATCAAGCCGGAGTTAAAAAATTGGTCTTATTTCATATTTTAGGGGTAATGGAGGATAAGATCGAAGCCTATAAACAAGATGCCCAAGAATTTTTCCAGGGGGAGGTTATTATAGCGAAAGATATGAAAAAATTAGAAATATAACACATTTAATCTCTAATTGTTTCCAAAACACTAACAGCATTCCAAATTTTTGTACGGGCGTAAAGCGGACAATTGGGATCTTGGGAAATTTCATCTAATGTAGAGATCGCATTAGATGCGCGAATTGTCAAATCAATGGAGTCATCTTCCATTGAATTAATCCCTTCATTAGCTGCTCTACGAATATTTCGTGGGATAGTAGTATCCTCCGCAATAGAAGTTAGGATGCGGATTACCTGTTTTTTCTTTTCATCGTTTTCCGACGTAGCCAATACCTCCCATATGAGAGAGATCTATCCAATGAACCTGTTTTTTCTTTTCTTTATTTTATTGACTTATCTCACCTTTTCTTTTAAACTTAGCTAAAAACTCTTGGGACAGTAATATCTTTCGTTAGACTAACCTATTAAACTTCTGGATATTATTAAGTTGGACAAAGTTGGACATCGTCCTTGCCCAGAGAGCGCCCGTCCTATCCATAGACGCGCGCGACCAATACAACAAATTATTCTTACTTCTCGGGTATCGCTCGTCGTGCAATCATTTGCGCGCTATTCCCGTAGCGTAGGATTACCATATCACACTTTGGGCAGTATTGTAAGTCATAATAACCCAGTACTGACCGTAAGGTGGTGCCATAGGGGTCTGGTTGGTTCCCCGCATGCAACTTGCTCGTTCCTCGCGGGTTTACAAAGATGAATGCAACTTCAATTAGCTTCCCCTTTCGCAGAGTATGTTCGTTCGTAACTTTGGTATAAATTTCAGTGCTGGATAACGATTTATGCCCAAATTCTTCTTAAGATTGCATTATAGGATTGGAAGTATTAAAAATTTTTTCCCTTTTCCTCTTTAATCCCTTTAATTTTTTTTCCAATATAATTTTTAGATTATCTCCAAATAATTTTTAATATCTCCAATCCACATATATAAATAAAAAAGAGATGTTGCTATGCCAGGTCGAAGACAGGATGAACCTATAGGTCAAATAAGGCAGAAAATTAGAAAACGAATAGAACTAGCTGCTGCAACACAAGTAATTTCCAATCTAGAAAAGTTGGCTGCTGCTAAGGTACCAATTAGCGATATAGATAAAATTGCAACCAAAATAATAGATGACCCAAAATTTTTAACCCAATTTGTAAAAAATTATAAGAGCGCGGTTAAGACATTGGGAATTACTACACCCGTCAAATAAAAATAACCAATGGTTCAACGCATATTCCCCCTTATCTAATCATTTACTTTTTTTGGAAATAACAATGACTAACAATTGGCTTGTATATCTCCGATATGATTCCCCTGAATTGTCAAATTCTGACCCAGAACGAATTATCTTTGAGAAAGATAAAGAAAAAATCACTGAATTCTTTGTAATCCACCAGTATCATATCTTATGTATCGACTTAACTCAACAGAACTCATACCAATTGCCCGGTAAAGAAATATATATCCTCGGTAAAGATTTCTTTCAAAACTTTAATTTATTTGACAACCGGTCAAAAAATCCCTCTGATCCTGCCTCTCCATCATATATGCTTGAAATCTACGATAGACTTGTCATGGGACTTAACTGTATAAAAGATGTCACACAACAAATCGGCCCCGATTTTTATATCAAACCTCATGCGTTGCGTTTAAAATTGCTCCTTGGGCAAATGGGTTTTAAAGTAATTACAAAAGACGTTGTTAGTGAAGGGGGTCTTTTCCTTAAAGGCTTACCTCCTCACGGTGCTCCGTTTTTAATTATTTCCCATGATTTCATCAAATTTTTTCAGGAATTAAAAATGGATTTATTGAAATGTCCCCTCAAAATAGGAAAGGATTCTTTCGATACCCATATTGATACTTATTTAGGAATCATAAATTTCAGAGAAGAAATAATGTTTCATTCGGTTAAATATACCGGAATTTTATATGTTCATCTCCAGACTCTCAAAAAGATACATGCCGATACAAAGAAGCAAGAAGTGTGGAATATCCTTAAGAAGGAGATGGAAAATAGAGGCTATCTCATTAGACAATATGAACCCGAAACTGAAAATCAGAACATCGGAATAAATTTTAAGTTTGATCGCGACAATCACGCGCTCCTTACTAATGCTTTCCCAAAAAAGGAGAGATCTTTCCTTAACGGGCTTGGGATAACCGTATTAGCTCCAGAACTGCGCTTTGGGTCGAATGATTCAATGTGTGGCGGTATAAATTGCTCTTACCTTCTTATCCCTCACAATGAAAATATTCAAAAGAATATTATTAACTGGATCACGGCCAAAGTCCGAAAATAGGACAGTAAATTAGATCTAAATTTACTGAAAATTCTTCTAATAGGGATTAAGCGGATTTGATGTTAATGAAAGGATGTGCTTTCTTATATTCTCGCATTCTATGTTCGTTCGTAACTTTGGTATAAATTTCGGTGGTGGATAATGATTTATGCCCAAATTCTTCTTGAATAACCCGAATATCCATCCCTCCTTCAAGAAGAAGGCGTCCGGTGGTATGACGACATTTATGAGGCGTGATTTTTTTTGTCAGCCCGGCTTTTTCCCGATATTTTTTCACAATTCGTTGAATGGACCTTTTATTCAACCGCAGTTTTTGGGGATTTAAAAATAACGCCTCGTGATCTTCAGTATTCTTTGGAGTACCCCGTTCTTCTTCGATATAGCGTTTCATTAATTCTACGGTTACTGGGTCAATGTCAATAATCCGCTGCTTCTTCCCTTTTCCTTTTACTACTTTAACCGTGCAATTGCTTTGATCTAAATGGCTAATATTTAAAGCCTCTACTTCGGAAACTCGCATTCCTGTTGCTAATAGCACGCGTAATAATAATTGATCCCGTAAAGTCTCAGCCGCCTGCAGAAAGAGTTTATATTCCGCATCATCCATAAAAATCGGAATGGATTTTTCGATTTTAGGCGATTTAATATTTTTCGTGGGATCCTCTGTAATCCAGCCTTCTTCTAAACCGAATTTAAAAAAGGATCGCAAACAACAAATTTTCCGGTGCAAACTTCTGTCCGCATACTTTTTTTCCGAATCTAAAAAATAGAGAAAATTCCGGATATCCGATTTTGTAATGGTCGTCAGGGGAATGGATCCCTGATTAACAGATCCACCATTATTTCCACGGGATTCCTTTAAAAATCGAAAGAATAAGAGTAAATCTGTCTGATATCCATATACTGTCAGGGGTGAAAAGCGCGCCTCAATTTTTAAATGGCGTAGAAAATCATTCACTTCAGGCAGCTGTTTCAAAAGCGTTACTAATTCTTCATCCATGGTCATCCTACCTGTTGTCGTAAAAACTGAGTTTCACGACAGCTTAATTTCCCCTCCAAAAATCCCTAATAAAGTTTCCAATATCTAGATATTAGTAATTCTCATGAGAAACCAAACCTGTCTCTGAAAAAGCTCCTCTTTTTGTATTTTCTATATAATTCAATAGAAAAAAAATTTATTGCGAACTTCCCAAAAATGGTCCAAAAAATGCACCATATTAACTAAAAAACATAATGTTTATTACGAATCCTTTAGTGTACTTGGTTGGTTTATTATGATGAATTAACAGATCATTTAAACTGAGAGCACTTGTCCAATTAGGCTAAAAAAAAGGAAATGGAGCTTTCCAGAATTATGGAAGATTCAATAACGGCGTCTAGAAGCAACAAAGGGAAAGCAGAATCGCCCAAAAACAATAAAGGGAAAGGGGAATTATTAAATAACATAGTTAATGAACTTATGGTGAATTGTGATAGCCTCTCAGCAGTTATTATTGCCGATTGGCAAGGTTTATCCTTTGCTAGCAAATTACCCCAAGATGTAAATGAAGAAGAAATTTCTGCCACGACACTTTTTACTCTAGAAGGGGCAGAAGGCACTCGAAAAGAGTTGGAAAGGTCCCTCCTTGGGAAAAAATTGTCCTATCTTATTATGGTTACGGAAAAGAGCAATAAATCTGCTTATATGTATGTATTTCCTATTTCAAAACTCGGATATATCGCTTGTATCTCCGAGATGAAAGAGGATGCGGCTTTAATTGTTCAGAATATGAAGACTGCCGTCAAAAAAGCCGAAAAGATTCTTGCTATTCCAGAAAGCCAAATTGTTGAAGAATCAGTAGAACCTTTGATTACCTCTAAATATAATAATTTGATGAAGAAATTGGAGGCTTTAAAAAGCTTAAAATTATCATTTTTTGATAAAACCGAGCAAATACCTACCCAAGATAATCCTATTCTCATCTCCAACGGTAATGGCGTCCCGCTTGTCGAAGAAGCTCCTCCAATAGAGGGTCCCCTTTCACCTCCGGAAACACCACTCGATTTTATCGAAGTGGAAACGGAGCTCGACCCCTTAGAACCAGAAATTCTTTCGGGGGGGACCCTCGGTAAATTTCAAGTGGTCTTTGTGGATTCCAAGAATATTAAATATACCATCCTCCTTGATGCTCTGGATGAACTCGATGTCGAGGTTCGCCTCAAGGAACGGCACGCCTATCACCCTCTTAGCATCCTCTCTATAAGTCGAATCGAATAAATCTTCCAAAAATACTTCCCATAGCCTGATCCAGCATATATTTTTCGCGCTAAAAATAGATAAAAGCTAATAAGAAAAATTTCGAACTTAAGATTCATGTCAAATTTTACTCTTATTGATACGTTTTTTAATCCCAATTCCATTGCGTTAATTGGAGCAAGTCGGAAACCCGGCGCCGCGAGTATGATTATTTCGAGTATTTTACATAAGAAATATCAGGGTGACATTTATTTAATCAATAACTCCACGGCTGAAGGCGAAGAAATATATGGACTCCCGGTTTACAAGAGTATTTTAGATTGTCCTAAAGTTGATGTAGTTTTTATTATTGTGCCGGGTCGCTACGTTAAACAAACAATTGAAGAATGCATTACCTTAGGCATAACCAACGGGATCATCATCTCCTCGGGCTTTAAAGAATCAATCCTCTATGATAAAACTAAAGTTGAGTTAGAAAAAGAGATTGTAAAACTGGCTCGCGAAAACGGGATGCGGCTTATCGGTCCTAATTGCAATGGCATTGTGAATATTCCTGCTTCCTATTACGCTTTTTTTGGTCCACGAATCAAAGTTGCGCCCGGACCCTGTTCATATGTCACGCGCGGCGGTACCGCCGGTGGCTTCATTTTAATGGGATCCGCTCAACCAGGGCGCGGGTTAGGCATCAATAAGCTCGTGAATCTAGGTGATGCGTGTGATCTTAGCATAGGAAACTTCATCGAATACTATGCGCAGGATCCACTTACGAAAGTCATTGGAGTATATACCGAAGGGATTACCGAAGGACCCGAATTGCTGAATACCTTAAAAAAGGTAGATAAACCGGTGATTTTCTATAAGTCCGGGCAAAGTGCTGCCGGTCAACGGGCAGCATTATCGCATGTCGGCGCCATTGCTAGTTCCGAAACGGCTCAAATAAGTAAGGGGTTTGTCTCACAAGCAGGCGTAATTCCTGCCAATAGTATACAAGATATGTTAGACTTAGCGGCGGGATTCAGTTATGCTCCATTACCTCCTGGAAAAAAAGTGGGTATTTTTACCTTTGGGGGATCATTAGGTGTGATGATGACGGATGCCGCAGAAAAATATGGGTTGGAGGTTACACCCCTGAATCAAGCCCAGATTAAAGAATTAAACACCATGTTGCCAGAATATTGGTCTCACTCTAACCCTATTGATGTAACAGACGGGTCATCTGTCTATGATCCTCGCAATCTACTAAAGATTTTTTCCATCATTCTAGAGCAGTATGATGCGCTCTTTATCGTCGCCCCTGTTTTCGAAAACGAAGCCATTTTTGATTACGCGGAAAGCGAATTCAATTTCAGAGCGTTCTATAAACAGATGGTAAAAGACAATATCAAACGATATGCCCGCCTTGCTCAACAGAAGCCCGTCTTTATGTTTGGGGAATACGGTGAACTATCAACGCTTTTTTATCAAAATAAGATTCCCGTCTACGATTCATTTGAACGGTTAGCAAAGGTTTTCTCGGGTCTGTATTTATATTCCACGATTCTACAAAGAAAAGGAAAATTAAAAAAGCCGGCGCCCGTAGAACAGTCCGAAAGCGTAGATTCTGAAACAGGGGATTTAACTTAGTAAGTCCTCTCTACATCTTTTCGCACATTCTTCATATCCCAGGTTGATCGAATTTTGTCATAAACCTCGAGACCAATCTCTCTCGTAATAAGTCGTCCATGCTGGGCACACGAGAGAAAAAGATTGACTTTAGCTTTTTCAATTATCGTTTCCTGAATCGTCGTTTCTCCGAAACATTTCTCACAGCGAAATATCTTGTCTGCTATTGGAAAATACAAATTTTCTAATTCCTCTATCGAGAACTCTCCTAATATTTTCTCCAATTTTTGATCTACCGGGCAAATTACTCTAAACTCACAATTAATTTTAGTTTTCCCCCTCTTAGCTTGCAGAGTACAAATTAAATATGGAGCCTCGTGCTCCTTGCATTTTAAAAGGTCATCTAAATTCGTCATGCAATCACGAAAAATAATCTTCTTTCTTGATTAAAATTGCATTATTGGATAATGTTATTTGTGCGGTTCTTCTTTTTTTGAATTTA
>CAYGYC010000091.1:0-2768 GCA_964353755.1 uncultured archaeon
TAATTGAAAATTCTGGCCTTTTCGGACGAACTCTTGGAACTTTTCATCGAATTCGGTCACTAAAGCTCTCTCTTTTTGAATTGATTCAGGAAAGATGAACTTTGTGGTTTTTTCGATAACTTTATCGATATTATCTTTCCGTTTATTGATACTGGCAATAAGTTTATCAGCATTGTTCCATTCTTTAAAGGTTTTTTCGATTTTTTCGCGATATAAGCGCATTTGTTGAAGATTTTTCTCTATATTAGTTTTTAAACCCTGGATTTCGGCGAAGGCAGGACTTATGTCTTTACTCGTCTCCTTAATTAAAAGCAGGATTTCATCTACCTTTTCCGGAACTACTTTCTCATATTTTTTCGTTTCAGAGAGCAAAATTTGTTTCTGAACGGTTATTTCATTGAAGGCAATTTCGATTAAAGAAATTATTCGTTCAAGACTAGTTAATTCCTCATTTAATTTTAAGTTTTCTTTGGTAAAAGCTTCTTGGACTTTTATAGAGTCTTTCACTCTTTTATTAATTTCGTTGTAGGTTTTTTCAACCTTCTGTTGTTGCGCCATGATTTTTTCAATGTCATCAATCATTAAAGTGACTATCTCTTGATGAATCTTAGCCAATTTAGTATTTACTTCATTTAATATGCCCTGTGCTTCAGTATAATTAGTGGTTAATGTAGTGAATTGTTGTTTTTCTCTCTCCATTTCATCGACTGCAGTTTTGGTTAAATATTTATCAATGGTGGCAATTTTCTTATTCGCTTCTTCTAGTTCATCAACTAATTTTTTACAATCTTTCTGGGATATAGTTATGTCTTTCTTCAGATTGACAACTAGGACATCAGCTGTATCAATATCTTTGACTAATTTTGGTAATTCATTTTCTGTAATTTTCAGTTCTTCTGCAATATCTTTTCTGGGAACCAGTAAATGTTGGAGAAGTGATTTTGTTTTATCTAAAATTGATGCCGAAATATTTCGGACATGACCTTTGGTCTGGACTAGTTGCTTAGAAAACTCCTGATATCTATCATTTGTTTGCGTGATTTGATTTATAATAGTTTGAAGATCCTTTTGGGATTCTTGAATTAATTTGGAAATCACTTTGGTTTCCTTATCGGAAAGTGAAGGAATAGGACCCATTTTTTCTGGTAATGTTTCGGGGGCAAGTTCTGCTTCTTCAGGGGCTATTTCTGCTTCTATAATTGGTTTTTGTTCAATTGTGGGAATAGGCTTCTCCAAGGGGGGAATTTCTTTCAAAATAGGCGTTGGGGGGAGAGAGATTATCTCTCTTTCAGGAAGTTGTTTTTTGAGTTCCTTAATAGATGGAGGAGGGACTAATTCTTGTGGAGAGGGTTTTGGTTCGGGAGGGATTTCGTCAATTATTCGTAAAGCTTCTTCTTCAATTGTTGGAGGCGTTTCCTCTTCCATCAAGTCTGTGGCTTTTGCTAGTTGTTTATCACGTATAGCAAGAGCTTTCTCAAAAGGAGTTAATTCGCCTTCTTCTTCTGGTACTGTTTCATCTATTAATGATGAGACAGAAATTGGGGGAGCGGGTTCTGAAATTTCGAGCAGATCTTTGGACTTTTTCATGACCTCCTCTAAGGGCGTTGGTGGTGCAAGTTTAGGTGGTGTTACCGGTTTTATTTCAAGTTCTTCAGGTCCGGGTAAGGTTTGAATTTCTTCGGGCTCGGGTATTGTTTCAGAAATATCTTCAGGGGGAGGTATTTCTGCAGGATGAACTTTTTCTTTTGTGATTTCCTGGGGCTTGACTTTGGCTAAACACTCGTAGGCTTTTTGTAACAATTTTTCTTTGGCATCCATATCGCCCAAAGCGGCGGCCAGGCTAGCAGCTTCGTGGTAAAACTCGGTTGCTTCTTCATATTTTCTATCATTTAAAGCTTTTAATGCTTTATTCTTAGTACTAATTAAATCCGTTTTAAACTTTTCAAAATCCGTTTGTTCTGGTTTTGCGATTTTTTTAACAACGCGTTCTTTTTTCTTTGACGGGACATAGGGGACAATGATTTGTTTGTCCATTAAATTTTGGAACGTTTTGAAAATCATCATCTCTTCGATTAGAGTTTCAGTTGTAGCGCGGGAATATAATTGCCGGAGGTAGAAGTATCCGTGATCTGCCATAAGATCAGTTGCCATTAATTTTAAGGTGTTATCGAATCCTGAAATTTTCTTAGTTGTATTGATGGTATAGGGGGCTATAAGCGACGCCCCAAATTGAAGATCTAAAAGTTCCTCCACACCTTGTAGATTTTGCAGAGATCCTTTAGCCGTTTTTAAAAGCGAATAATTCTGTAGTTCAAAAAACTGAACGAATCGAACCAATGAACGAATTAATTTATCAGAGGGCTTCGCACCAATAGTGGCAGCGGCCCGAATGAAATCACCATCATCCACAATAATTGTAAAATTTTCAAATCGGATAATATCACAAAAGGCATCATGTCGTTGATCACCTTTCCCAAAATTTGCAATCGTATTAGTCAAAGCTTTCTGCATTGATTCTTCAATTCCCTCGGGGGAATATGTTTTTGCAAGAATACAATCGCCCGTCCCTTTTAAAAGTACGAAGAGATTTTGTAACCCTACCACATCCCTAAAGGAAGTGAATAAGTAATCAATACTCTTGGTTTTTTGCACTCCCGCAGGAACTATCACTTTTCGATGAATAATCACCGCGGCGGTCGCCCCAACAGCGACCCCTAAAATAATATAGATGATAAACATAAAATTAAAGGGAACGCTGATATTCATGT
>CAYGYC010000091.1:2778-13691 GCA_964353755.1 uncultured archaeon
TGGAAGTACAATTTTCGAACGATTTTGCGGGATAATTGGCAGTAAAATCTTTGAAATATGCATAAATTTCCATAGAAGAAATGTCATTTAGTGGTTCTGGGGCATAATCTGTTAATTTAAACATGATTTCAATATCGCCATATTGATTTACTGTATCTGGAATTGAAAAATTAAAGGGTTCACGTGAATTATAAAAGATCGTTATGTTGAAATATACCATTTTTCCATTCAACCATGATTTTTCTTCTAATTCGGCAGAATTTAGTGTTGCTTCAATGGTAATTAGTTGATCCGTCCTAAAAGTTGAAGGAAATCGCGTAATAGTCAATTGAGTATCCAATCTTTTTAAAACTCTCAAATCGAACTTAAACCACCGATCTATGCAATCAGTCGCGTTCGCTTTGATATATACAGAATAATTCCCTGGAGGGATTGGACCCGATGAATTGAAGAGGGATAAGCCACGAATTTCGAGAAATCCTGTCTCGTTTCTTTTAATTTTTTCTGATTTTATTATATGCGCGGGATTCAGTGGATCTCCATTAAGTGGAACTATATAATATCTCACTTGTCCCCAATTCACAGGACTATTCGGAAAGGAATTAAATCCTACATATTTTGTTACGGTGTATTGCATTTTAAATGTGATATTTAGATATTCCCATTCGTTATAGAGGGTTGAAATATTCCCAGATTCATACAGTTTGGAGACTTTAATTGTAGGATATAACTCTCTGATCGTATAGTTTATCCAGACGGAACTATTGAGATAAAATTTTTTACTTACATTGATTAATAACGAATATTTTCCCGCAGATAGGCCACTATTATTCAGCAGATTGGTGATATCCACTTCAAAGGTATTAGATAAAGCGCGTTTTCCTATATGTGGGTAATCTAAAAGTAGCTTTTTATCTTGCGAGAATAAATATGCAGTAATATTAGCATAATCAACCGGGGTAGGGGTTTTATATATATCAGTATAATTCAATTGAAGCGTAATTGATTGATTCGGATACACCCAAGCAGTATAATTCATCCCTTTAATCCATTGGATATTATTTCTCAATTCCGTATAAATGATGATTGCCGCTTTGGTGAGGTGCAAACGTTCAAAGCATCGTATTGCAAATCTTAGGGTTTGATTCTGATAGGTAGTTTTATTCGCAAAAACGGTTAAATAATAATCCCCATCAACAACTTTTAGTAAAGATGTCTTGATTGTAGCATTATAATACCCTTGCCCCTTAAATCCATGTGTTAAATCCCCTGTTTCCGAATACGATACATTCGAAATTTCCCATTTCACTCGCGAACTATTAATTCCGTGCTCATTATAAAAATTACCCGGATAAAATAAATTTTTGAAAAACACAGTCAGATTAAGAGGCTCTCCCTTTAAAAATTCAACATATCGAAGATCGGGGGAAATAAGGGTAAGATTTGTAGGATAATATATTAATATTGGTCTGCTATAAATACCAATTTCTGTTTTATTGAAGAAAGAAACAGTTATGATGTAGGTCCCATTTTTATTCGTATATTTACTTACATTCCAGCTAAAATCAATAAATGAATTTGTTATGGTTTTATTATCTTGAAAAATGTATTTCTTCTCAAAGGAAACCGATAAATTTGCTTTTTCATTCCGAATTGAGTTTTTGAAATTGGCTCTAATGTTAATTATATTATTGATAGAAATACTCGAAAATTCTGGAGTAAATGGTAAAGTCGTAATGTAATTTGGGCTATAAAAATAGATTTTCCAAATTCCATTTTTAGTAATACTTTCATTTGCACCATAAGATTTCCCTCCTGGGACTATTATTTCCTTTAGTATTCGTGGGTTATTAGTGGGATCTGTTGCATTTTTGAAAACCCAATCTATGGGGATTACTGAAACTGTGAAATTTAATCTTGTAAAATTACCTGATGGATATCCATCCTGTATACATACCAATTTCCACAGATGGCGAGCCGGAACAGGGGAACTTAGATTTAAAAAGTAGGTGGAATTCACAGTGCCGATTTTATTTTGGTACACCCAAAACCGAGATGTCGCATTGAAAATCACCTTATGATTGGGTGTATGAAAATAGAAATATTTAGGATCAGCTAACCAATTTCCCGAAATGCTGATCCTTCCAGAACCAGGGGTGCCTACATTATTTACAGTGTAATTTGTAGTTCCATCATCTAAGAGCATGTTGACTTCTGATGGATTCACTATTTTAAAACCTAATCCACGAGTAATTACTACGGTAGCATAATCTAAAGAGAAAGTCCCGTTATTGTTATCCTCAGTATGTGTTGCAAAAAATTTTATCCGAATCTCTCCTGTCCCTGAAATATAGTCAGTATCAGTGATAGCTTCTACATTTAACCAAACCATAGATCCCTCTACTTGGGTTTGCGTTAGGTAATCATCTTCGCCGCCCGTAAAATTATGAATATAATACCCAACCGGATGTTTCTTAGGTGGTTGTGGTGTAGTATCAGCCCATGAACACCGAGTGAGGAGATATAGATGCGTCATTGTCGAAGGAGTTACAGCTGTATTGAAGCGTAAAGTGAAATCCAGATCTTCGTTCGAATCCCATGCCCAATCATAAGTAAAACCTCCTATATTCTGTGTAGCCAAATATCCAATAAGACTTGTACGGGTACCATTGGTTTCAATAGAACCACTAGCCGTTTGAGTAACATTTCCTGGCGGACTATCTTCCGTTAAATTACTTATTACAATATCTAGATACTTGCCTACCCACGAATTAGGTGTTTCCCAAGTGATATAGGAAGTATGATTTAGATTGATATGAGTTTTATCGCCCCATGCCATTTCATAGCAATTAAAACTCTTTCCAGCTCCCGTTGCAGTAAGATTCATTTGAATATTAAGTGACGGGGCTGGATTTTCCAAATTTTCAGGAGATAGATCTGTAAAATAGTGATTATTCCCAGATTTAGTTAAATTAAATCCAGCAAAGAAAGAAAATATAATAAGAAAAATTAAGAGCAATTGATTAAATCTCTTGCCTTTAATTTTTCTTTTCATAATCTTTTTCATGAAATCACTTATATTTTCACTTTAGTTTTCCGGTATTCATCTGTTGTTGGAGGACGAATGATAATTTTAGCTTTGGAATCGGCGATATTGGCTTTTAATTCTTGTAAGATATTATTAAGTTCATCAATTTTGACATCTCTAGAACTCATACGGAATTGCATGTCTTCGACTTCTTGTTTTAAACTGGCGATATAACTTTCAAGACGCGAAATTTTGCGGTCACGTTCCTTGATTTCATCATCCAAGGAAGGCCCCTCACCACCCACTGTGGTAGCTTGCTTTGCAGATGCTAAGGCTCTAAGATCAATATCAATAATTTTACCACCCTGTTTCACCGCAGTTTCTAGTTTTTGGATGAGAACCGCTTGATCTTTGGTTTGATTGTAAAGTTTATAGGCTTGGTCTTTTTGATTTTTCATTTCAGTTTGGAAAAACTTGATATTTTTCTCGAGCGAGCGAATGGTTTTTTCATTTTCACGAACTTCATTACGTAACTCGCGGTTTTGTTGCTGGAGATTTTCAATCACTTCACGGGCGTGTTGATCATGGACGCCGGAAGAAACCGCCGATTCTAAATTTTGAATGGTCTTATTTCTCTCATCGATGTCTTTAGCTTGCGCCATTAATTTATTTTGGAGGTCTGCAATTTGTTGTTGATGCGCTTCAATCTGTTCCACCAATTTTTTGCGGGTGGTTTCGAATCCCATCATCGACCCCTTTTGGCCCTCTAATTCGGACTTGAGTCGTTGCATTTCCATTTGCAGATCATGAGTACTTGATTTGGCTAATCTTTCTTTCAAGTCTTTGTTACGCATTTCTAATTCGCGAATCATATCCAACCGTTTTTGGAGTTCCAAATTCATAGTTTTAATCTGTTCTTGAATTTCAGCATCCGCTTTTCCCGTTAGATCTTCGGATACTTCTAAATGATGGACAGGTATGGAAAGGCCTCTGGTAGCCCCCTTTGCCATTAACCGCCTTTCTAAACGGTGTAAGGCATTCTCAAGCCCTTTTTTTTCTGCTTGTAAGGTTTTAATGGTTTCGCGTTCAGTCTGAAGTGTTTGGCGTAATTCTTGAGTTTGTTTCCCTTCTCCCGCTAATTTATTTTTTAATGGTTCCATTGACGAGTTGAGCGCTGAAAGTGATTCTAAATCGGTGGCGGTTTTTTGATAATTCAAGTTTGCGGCATTCAATTCATCCATTAATTCGTTGATTTTTTTCTCCCCTGCTTTCAGGTCAGTTTGAAGCTTTATATTCAGATCTTTTACAGATTGGGATTCAGAGATACTATCTAAGGTGCTCTCTAAGCCATTTATTTTGTTTTGTAATTCCGCGATTTGTTCCTTTAATTGCTTGATAGTTTGTTGTAATTTCGGGATTCGTAAATTTTGATTTTGGAGCTCCTGAATCGCCACATTTTGTTTCGCGATTAGTTCGTCATATTTCGCGCGATCGCTAAAAAATTGTTGGAGATCGGATTGCATCTTTTCAGGTGGACTTAGGAGAGTGATGTAATTACTCATAAGTTCAGTTAATTTGAGTAATTTTTGGGTACCATCATCATTTGAACGATTATTGGGTTTTCCCATTGCATGAAACCTCTAATTTTTAGAAATGTAAGTCGATTTCACTACCGGTTAAACGAATTATAAGACCTTTTATGAAATTTTAACTTGAAAAACGATTTAATCCTTATCAAATTTTAGTGAAGATTACTTTCTACAATTAAAGTCTTTTCTAGCTCAAGGATCTCTAAATGAATAACAATAATAAATATCTTATTTTTAAAAATTCGTTTAGTATAAATCTTTGAAATTTAAAAAGCAGAAAAAATGAGGAAAAAAATCAAAACGGAAATACGTTTTACTCAGAAATTTTTTTGGTGTATTCAACGAGTTTCTTCAGGTCTTTCTCAGAGATTTTGCTTTTTTTAGCTAAATCTTTAACATCGGCGTTGATTAACTCAGTGGAATTTTTAATTCCGGCTTTAATCAGCTTTTCCGCGGTTTTTTTGCCCATCCCTGTTATCTTTAACAGTTCCGTTAAGGGATCCTCGATTTTTACTTCGGTTGGCAAGATCTCTTCCTTTGGTTTGACCGGTTCTGAAGGAGCTCCTATTAATTGTCGCGCATCAGCCATCCAGCGTTGAATCGTCGCTTGCTCTAACCCAGTTATGGAGGCGACCTCTGTGGCATCTTCTTTAATTAATTGCTCAATGGTAGTAATACCGAGATCTTTTAATTCTTTAAGATCTCCTTTGCCAATCCCAGGGATGTCTTTGATTGTGGGGGTAGCTTTCTTTTCCTCTTTTACTTCTTCCTTAACTTTTTCTTTCGGTTTTTTTGCGGGTTTCTCGACCGGCTTTTCTTCTAGTTTCTCGGCGGGCACTTCTACGGGTTTCTCTTCTAGTTTCTCGGATGGTTCTTCTATCACTCTCTCTTTTTTCGCTTTCGCTTTCTGTTTTTTGGATGGAGCAGGTTTTCCAGTTAATCTCAGGGCATCTTCAATCCATATACTGATAACATTATCCGAAATTTTCAGATCTTGGGAAAGAATAGTAGCATCCTCTTTACAGAGATCTTCGAGGGTTAGTATCCCAAAATTGACTAGCTTTTCGGCATAGGTCCTATTCATGCCTTTGATTTGCAATAATCCTTCGAGGGCTTCCGTTATTCCTTTCTTTTTCACTAGTTGCTTTGCGAGTTCGATCCATTTTTCAATTTTGTCGAGTTCTATTTTGGTATCATCCGCTAATGAAGAAGCTTCTTCCTCCACCAAAGCGGCTAAGGATTTGACCCCTGCATCAATCAGGAGTTTGGCTTCGGCTTTTTTAATCCCTTTAAGTTGTTTTAACTCTCTAAAGGCTTCTTTGAGGGTGACATCAATCTTAATTTCATCTTCCTTTCGCTTCGAGACAATTTGGCGGTAGAGCGTGCTTAAAATCTCTACATTTTTATCATGGAGACTGTTTCTCCGAAAATCAATAGTGATGGGTAATTTTTTAGCATCATCCAGCGGAACGGCTGCAGATTGGATTTCTTTAAGGCTGAAGCCTCTTCCTTCACGCGGTTTCAAAAATGTCTCCGGCTTGCTAACCATTGGTTTTATGGGGTGCGTCTCTGCCACTGGCGGTATTTCGCCCGGTTTATTACTCATAGGTTTTCCTCTTTCGATTATTCATAATTGGAATTTAGATATTAGCTTTAGTCAATCCTATTAAAATTTAGCCTTCCTAACTAAAAAGTTGATTAACGAATTGGGATAAGGTGTTCGCTGATAGGGGGAAGCTTCGGCAAGGATGGTCAGTAATTGTTTTAAGTAGTTATGGGTTGCCTTTCTATTAGGCTTTTGACATTCTAATTCTTGTGTATTTTGCATAATTATAGAAAGGGAAGGGTTATTTGTAAAGTCTATGAACTTAATGAAGTTAATAGATTAATGTTATTCAGAATCCCTTTAATCGTACTCTTTTCATACCGAATATTGCCCTATGTATTTTTAAGTAGCGGGGATTCGTTCTATATACATAGAGGTCTTGGAATATGAGCATAAAAGAACAATTCTTGAAGGAATTTCAAGGAAAATATACCGTGATCCCCCTCGCCCTCCACCGCCGAATCCGAACCATTATCGCGACTCATCATCTAAGCGATGAATTGGGGAATGATCTCTCCGATGTCGTGGCGAGTCTTAGCGTTCGTGAGGCAAAGACTTTTTCAGAGTGGTTAGAGGCAGAACTTGCGAAAATTTAATCCTTCTTTTTTTTCCCAGTCTGAAAATTCGAAGCGATTTTTTCGTCGGTTTTACTTTCTTAAATCGCTTTTTAAATGTTTTTGAGAGCCTAGCTTTTATTTTATAAAAAGGATTTGAAGAATCTTTGGAATAACAGAAGTTATAAGGCAGTACATCTATTCAACGGGTGGACAGAGCCGCAATCTTTAAATACAAGCGAGCCCAAAGTCCGTCTATGGCATCAACAATGGCTAAAAACCAAATTAGTTTGTTATATGAAATTAGAATTGTGGATTTCAAAGAGAGACCTCTATGCCACTCCTGTAAAGGTCCCATGATAATTTGTTCACATAGTACTCCTTCCTCCGTTATTGGATTTGAGGGATTGTATTATACGGAATACATAGAGTATACGTGTGGTGATAGCGATTGCACACACTATAAAAAAAAGAAATATCGAGCCCCAAATCCCTGGCGGGTGGATCGGCATAGGTATGATTGTGAAGTGGAAGCTGCAGTGGTCCATCAACACTTCCAAGAGCAAAAGACCTACCAAGAAATTGAGATGTTCATGAAGCTGCAGTATGGCATGAAAATATCTCAAAGGACCATTGGGAATATCATGAACCGCTATGAAATCGCCTGCAAATTAGCGCACGAAAAAAACTTTTCCACCGAATTTAAGAAGAATGGGGGCATTTTTATTGGAGTTGATACTATAACTAAATTATATATTGATTTAATGATACAAGGAGTAATCGGAAAATGGCTAGTACGAACAACTCCCTTAATTCCGATCAAGCCGAAATTTTGCGTGCGATGGAGTGGAACTTTGGCACGCATTTACCGCTATTGAAAGATTCTTATAACGGCAATGGCATGAAAATAGAAAATGGTGTCATTACCGACATTAGATTACAAACAATTGTACCCCACTTGAAAGCAAGGACCATACTGGGTAAATCTTTAAATCCAGATATGATAAAAAACATATTAAATCTAACTACTCGATTAAAATCCTTACGTACCCTCTCTCTTATTGATTTAAGACTGAAAACCTTGCCCGAATCCTTCGGAACATTGGAAGATCTTAAAGAATTATATTTACGCGATCCTTCATTTAGAAAACTCCCCGAGACCTTTGGAGACCTCAAATCCCAAATCCCTCCAAACCCTAACGCTTATAGGTAAGAAATTCACCACGCTGCCCGAATCCTTTTGGCGCCTCCGAGCCCTCCGAAATCTTACCATTAAGGGATGGAACGCCACCGCCCTTCCGGCATCTGTAGGCAATTTAGCAGCGCTTGAAACACTAGATTTGAGTGGGAATCATTTAACGGCGCTCCCAGACACTATAGGAAATTTGAAATCCCTTCGTATGCTGCATTTAGGGGGAAATGACTTAACGGCGCTCCCGGAATCCTTGGGTAATTTGAGAGCGCTCCGAACACTCCATTTATATGGGAATAAATTGACCGCACTCCCCGAATCCTTTGGACAACTCGAATCACTCGAGGAACTAACGCTTTACGATAACCAGCTCACAGCACTCCCGGATTCTTTCGGCGCCCTCACCGCCCTCAACATCCTCAGCATTAGTACTAATCATTTAACGAATCTCCCAGATTCCTTTGGCAATTTAAAAGCCCTCCAAAAATTAGAGCTGGATAATAATTCGCTCTCAACTCTCCCCGACACTTTCGGGCGACTCCAATCCTTAAGACATCTTGACCTCCGAGGAAATAAATTAACCACCCTGCCTGAATCCTTTGGACAGCTCCAAATGCTCCGAAACTTGTATTTCACCCGTAATCCCTTGAGATTCCCCCTCTCTCTCCAATCTCAATTAAAAAACTTGAAAAGGTTTACTGAAAATTCCGCACCCGCGAAGATTCCGTCCTAAAAAGTATTATTTAGTGAAAAAAAGTTTAAGAGTAGTTTTTCCGCCTAAACAACGCTCGAACCAATTTTTGTAATTACATTTTTTCAAAAAAATCATCTCTCGCGGTCGTAAAATAAAAGATTAAAAAATGAACCGATTTTTCCCATGAAATTGCAGAAAAAAACGCAGGCGATTTTATCTAACCTCCCTCCTTTTTTTGTGAAATTTAAAAAATCAAAAATCTCCACGACTTAATTCTTTCGGAGTATACCGTTTCTTCCGTTGCTGAATGACCTTTTTTGAGTCAGCGAGCATGATGAAGAGGATATCTGCCAGCAGGAAAAGTACACCATTTGCATAATAAAGAAAAAAAGGGGGAAAGAAAGAAAGAGGGGAAAGAAGGATGGGAAAGAAGGAGGGAAGGAGGGAGAAAGAAGGGTTTTTTCTTTTTTTTCCTTACGATTTATCCTTAGGAGATATATCTCAAATCGGCTTCTTTGCGTTGTTTCTTTTCACGCTGGCGTTGGCGCATACGATCGTAGAGATCAATAGTTTTTTGGGCTTGGGTTTCTAAGTCCGAAACATCAATCTGGATTTTAAGGTAATTGTTTAAAACTTTAATGAAAGAGGCGGAGGCATTCATGTCACGCACAAATTGCGGATAGGTTTCAGAGAGGAGGACAACCCCATCAATGTTATAGGTCTTAGCAAGACCCGGAATAACCCCATTCATGCCTGTGATGGTCCCTTTTGTGAACTTCGTTTTAACCCCCGCATCTAAGAAATTTTGATAGAGCGATTCGGAGGAAAAGGTCAAAAAAACTTTGGGATTTTTCTTAGGAGCCATGACTGGAGTTGCCGCAAGTGAAATAATAAGTCCCACGCCACATTCTACGAGGAGTTGGACAATTTTATCTGAAAGGCTGTTTGTCCCAATGACACTACTCGGTTGCGTGTCGCCTGTTACAAAAAATAATTCGAGATTTCCATCATTAGCGTTTTTCAGGTAATAGATATACACACACGGGGTGGCGATAGATCCATCATCATTAATTAATACGTGTGACGGAAAATCAGTGGTATACACCTCCGCATATTTTTGGGGATGCAATATACCTACTATATGATCTAACGCCACCTTTCCACACATGCCAATTCCAGGCAAAGCGGAGATGCAAACTCTTTTTCCTACATTCTTCTCGGTGATTTCGAAGAACTTTTTCACGAAAATTTGTGGAATTTCACTCATATAGTTTCAGGCTCTCATATTAATAGTTACAGACTCTCATGTTAATAGTTATAAAAACTATCTAGTCCTACAGAATTTTACTTTCTAATAAAAAACAGATAAAAAGGATTTTAAATATTTTTATATGGGAATTTAGAAAAAAGTTTTGTACCATCGTTACGGTCTGCCATACAGACGAATTAGATCCCTCAGTATCCCTCGCAATAATTTCTTGCACTGCGTATTCATCTAATGGGTTAATTAAAATACAGTGGGCTATAAAAGACTCCTTAACTTCATATAATTGGTCTTACCGCCAATTATCTCAATCTTGAGCTACTGCATCCCAATCCTCAAATTCATTTTCAAGGAAAATAAGAGGGTTGAAATTTTATTTTCCCGCAGCTGAAATTTTGAGAATGTATTGATCGACTTGAGGGACCCCGTTAAAAACGACCTCATTATTTATGAGGATAAGAGGGACTGCGCTTATATCATACTTGGATACGTATTTTTCATGTTCCAATGCCTCAACAATTTCATGTTGAACGCGATTATTTCCCTGTAATGCTGATTCAAGGGCTAGCATATTTCCAATTTTAACTGCCAGAGGACAAATGGTACATTGAGAAGTTACGATGGTTTGGAGTTGAACGGGTTTGGTCAGCGAGGCTAACACTTTACTGATGACATCGCCAATACCCGAATTCGCGGTGGATTTCATAATCAAAGCTTGGATGAAGGTTATTGCTTCAGGGCCGGAAGGAACGCCTATAAACCGAATACCGCTGCCTTCGATAATAATGGTAGGCACCTCTTTGATATTGTATTGAGCAAATAATTCAGGTTTCGTATTCTTGGTGATGAGATTTAATTTTATTCGATTATCTTGATTTAAAAGAGCACAGAGAAATTCATAAGCGGCGAAGGAATCAGCATCTTCATCAGGAGAAATAAATAAAGATATCTCGAGGGGATCTTTTAATTTTTCAAATTCATCACTA
>CAYGYC010000092.1:0-13679 GCA_964353755.1 uncultured archaeon
TCCAATTATCCCCGAAGTAGTCAATCAGGTCGCGTTCGAAGTGATCGGGAATGAGTTAATCCTAACCGTGCTTTTTGACAAATCCGACAGCCTTATCCAAATTCATCAGAAATTAATTGAAGCAAGGAACATCATTCAACAACGATATAAAGACTGCCTCAGTTCGCCCCGATCCGAAGATTTTACCAATTTAAGTGAAATAATGGAAGATCTCTTTCTGAATACACAAACCATCGACATCAGTCAGGAGTTAAAACAGAAATTTTTGAAGATAATTGATGAACTCAGTTTGAAACACGAGATTTTAGATTGTGCGCTGATCACAATTGAGGGGACTCCTTTAATCATGAAGGGTAAAAGAGAATTTTTGCATTTACTTATGAATCAAATGGAAGCTTTTTGGAAATTCAATAAGTTGGAGTTGGATCAAATAATTCTCAATTATCAAAAACGATTTGCCGTATTTTATCGATTGAATGACGATTTAATCTTAGGAGCGTTTACTAAAACAGGTATGCCACTTGGATCCGCCGCCGCCTTGGTCGAAGAAGCCGCCAAGAAAATTGCAAAATTGTACCCTCGATGAGGAATTTGAAAATTGAGTTTTCACTAAAGATTCTCTCATTTATCAATCACTAGATAATAAAGTGAGCATTTAATCTTCCAGATTGGAGATTCTCTCAGACTTCTTATATAGAGAGGCGTATATTTAATGCGAGCATAATTTTTTATATTGGAACGAAGTCTTACAGTTTTAAAGTAGTAAGAGCATAATTTTTTATGATTGGAGGAAAGTAAATTGACTATTGGTAAGTTAGTCGAAAATCAAGCTAAGAAATATGGTGATAAAGTCTTCTTGTATTGGGAAGACATGACTGTAACCTATTCGCAATTAAATGAAATAACGAATAAAGTAGCAAATATGCTTTATGAACTGGGGATCCGAAAAGGCGATAAAGTCAGTGTATTTTTGCCAAATCAGCCTGAATACGTGTATCTGTATTTAGGTATACCAAAAATTGGAGCAATCATTGGTCCTGTCAATGCATTATTTAAACCGCGAGAAGTTCAATACGTGGTGAATCATTCGGAAGCAAAAATCCTGATCACAATTCCGAAATTCATGGAGATTGTAAATGAGATTCGAGATCAATTACCGCATCTGAAACACATCATTGTCATCGGCGACCCCATGAAAGGAACTCTTAATTACCAATCCTTAATGGAGAAGGCAGCGGATTCCCCTCCGCCAAGGGTTTCTATAAATGAGAAGGAGGATCCTGCAGCAATATTATACACTTCTGGAACAACTGGGTTTCCCAAGGGCGTTCTTCAGACTCACTTCAATATTAAGCGCGATGCAGAGATGATGATTAAAGCATTAAAACCAACATCAGATTATAGATTCATGTTGATTCTGCCACTCTTCCATGTCAATGCGCAAATCGTTACAATTATGATGCCGTTTACCTTAGGGGCGTCTACGATTCTAACGCCCGGCTTCTCCGCGAAGAATCACTGGGATCTTGTCTCCAAATATCGGGTATCGACCTTTAGCTCGGTTCCTACAATTCTCTCGATTTTACTCCGAGTGCCCCATGAAAACTTAGATCTGTCCTCCTTAAAGTTTGTAATATGCGGCGCGGCTCCATTGCCTATCGAGGTGATGAAAGAATTTGAAGCCACATTCCATTGTAAAATAGTTGAGGGATATGGCTTAACAGAGGGCACGTGTGCCTCATCAGTGAACCCCTTACCAACTGAAACCGAAGATAGGCGGAAAATAGGAAGTATTGGTTTGCCACTACCCGATACAAAAATGAAAATTGTGGATGATGCTGGGAAGGAAGTGCCACCTGGCGTGAAAGGTGAAATAATTGTCAAAGGCGATAATGTTATGAAAGGGTATTTCAAAAATCCGGAAGCTAATGCCACAACACTCAAAAATGGCTGGCTGTATACCGGCGATATTGGTTCTATGACCGAGGATGGCTTCGTTTATATCGTCGATCGCAAAAAGGATATGATCAAACGGGGGGGCGAAAACATCTATCCGCGAGAAATTGAGGAGGTCCTCTATGCGTATCCGGGCGTGTCGTTAGCGGCAGTGATTGGTATGGTAGACCCCATTTATCAAGAGGTCCCGAAAGCGTTCATTGTGATGAAAGAGGGTCAAACGGCGACAGCAGATCAAATCATTGCCCATTGTAAAAAGAACCTTGCCGATTTCAAGGTCCCCAAAGTGGTTGAATTCCGTGATGATCTCCCCAAGAATCCGACGGGAAAAATACTGAAGGTACCTCTTCGTGAAGAGGAAGCAAAGAAAAGGTGATTTGAATGCCACGTGATGAACATTTCTACTATACGCTCCCTCCGATTCTGGATCAATTGGAGGAAAAAGATATTCTTACTCAAATCCCGAAAATTGATCTGCCGCCTTGCTATTGGGATGATCTCAATATTGGCGATAAAACCTCCTTGCATCTTAAAGTTACCAGAAAAATAATCCTTTTGTACGCCATGCTTTCCAACGATTACAACCCAATCCATGTCGATTTGGAATATGGAAAAAGCACCTTTTTTAAGAGCAACATCGCCCACGGCATCCTGGTTCTCAGTTTTTGTTCAGGGGTGGTCGGTTCGCGTCTCGTAGGGCAAGGTGTGGCCTTAATGGGATTCAAGAATGCGCAGTTCAAAAATGCAGTCAAAATTGATGATGCAATTGTGGTGACTGCGGAAATTTACAAAAAATATTCGCTCGTCATGGATAAAAAGAGTAAAAAGGAACGCCATTTCGTGGAAGTTAAAATTCAGGTCATTCTTGAGGATTCAAAGGAAGTGGCAGCAGAGGGGATTTCAACAATCCTCGTTTTTAAAAAGTCACGCGTATAATTCTATATTTTTTTTTAATTCAAATTCTAGAGCCCAGTGTGATTGAATTGGCTGGTTCTTTCAATGTAACACAAGTTTCTAATCATTTAAATTTGGATTAAAAGTTTTATAAAATTCCTCTCACCCGGTGCGCGGAACCGTTCAATCGCCTTTTGGATATCATTTAATGGTACAATATCTGAAATGATTTTGCTTGGATCTACCAATTTTTGATCAAATAAAGCGATAGCCTCCAAGATATCAGCTCTATCGTGACCCATTACGCCCTTGATGCATAACTCTTTGCTATTCATCATCATGAGGGGAAAGGGAACAGTTCCTCTATATAATCCTTCAAGTATAATGGTACCCCCTGGCATAATGAGATCTGTTGCTAATTTAAATGATTTAGGCGTCCCTGCACAATCAAAAACAAAGGAAGGCGCACCATTTTCCGCGATATATCTTTTAATTTTCGGTAAAGTTAAATCAAAGATCGCGGAAGCGCCGAATTCTTTTGCTTTCTCTCTTAAGAACTTGTGCGGCTCAATGACAATAATATATTTGGGGTTCTGTTTAATCAGCAAACAACTCAGCAAGGTCAATCCAACGTTCCCTCCGCCAATGATAACAACCTTCTGATCAGTTGTGATATGGGATAATTTGATAGCTCGCATTCCTAGTGCATATGATTCAACCATGGCACTATTCTTGAGTGAACTGGAAGCCGGTGCATGAAAAAGGAACTCTTTGGGTACCTTCACATACTCGGCATAACCTCCATTCTGGAATATTCCCAACCCTCTCATTTCACGAGTTACATCCAGCTTCACATTTATACCGAGAACCTTATCTCCTCTATTGAACCCTTCAATATTTTCTCCGAGTTCCTCAATCTCTCCTGCAAATTCATGCCCCATTATAATGGGAAGTTTATATAATCCTTGATTGTAATTTGTTACATCACTGCCACAAATTCCACAATAATGGACTCTTACCAGCGCATCATTAGCCCCGATTGTTGGTATTGGATAATCTTCTCGATATACAAGTTTCTTCACATCTTCCAGTACAGCCGCTCTCATAATTCACAAACTCGCACCAATCATGATTTTTAACAAGTCACGCGTATAAATCTTCAAGTGGTTTTTTCCTGATGTTCCATAAACAATTTTGCGGCAGGGCAACCGAGTTCGCGTTGTTTGCAATATTTACAAGTCAAGTTCCCTCTAATGAGTGCATTTCCAATCAAATAGAGAACAATTAAAATAATCAGCAACACTAAAATAATCAGATTCTCCTGGAAGTTGATTATTAGAAGCGCAATGGCGGCTCCAATAGGAAAGATCATGGCCAATAGATCAGGCAGAATCTGAATCCAAGACACTTCTGATTCAATAAACTTCTGAGAATCTCCTTTTTTAAATAATTTAGCTGCTAATTTACCCTTCCCTAATCCACAGACTTTGCCGTAATAATAACAACCCGTGCAGCTCTTTTTCATAATTATAATTTCTATAATTACACAATATATCGCATACAGGATTGCCCATATGATCCCAAATCCTAAAATAATATAGGTTCCAATGCCATATGTCGCGATTGTAAAAATTACGGATAAGAGCGCTATTTTGACTGGAAAAGTTTCATATGTTTTCTCTTTCTGCATAATTAACTGCTCCTTGAGAATTTCAATCCACATTCATTAGAAATATGTTAGGTGATATTCATAAAAAGGAATAAATTTCATATATAATTATCTAGATCATTTCTAAAATAGATAATACACCGCGGATGTTTAAATTGGTTGAAATTGTAGATGTGGATGGGCATATTAACTATGATCAGGCACTCACCGATCTCAAAGTCTTTTTATTTGGACGAAAAGGGAAAGTTGATACCAATCTCCATCTTAATGATCTCCGGTTTTATTTAAAACCGACCAACTTACTTTTTGCGCTGAATTCTTTTTCATTAACCCTTCTTCCTAAAGTGCTCAGTTTGTGGAGCGATTTAAGCTTCAAGACCTTGCATCGCTATTTTCAATTGAATATCATTGCAGTAGTCAACAAGCTCAAAGAGCAAGCCAAAATGAGGAGGGCAAAACATGAAAAATGAGCCGATGAATTCAATGGAACGCTTTCATACCGCAGTAATGTTGAAAGAACCTGATCGAGTGCCGATTGCTCCCCTTATGGATTACTATTATGCGAATTGTGCAGGTATCACCGCAAAAGAATATGTGCTAGGGGATTTTAAAACGGCGGCGAATGCGGTCAAAAAAACATATTGGCGGCATGGAGGCGACTTGGATATGGTGCATATCCCTATAGGACGGGTGTATGCGTTTTTTGAACCTTTCCCGGCGGCGCATTCCGGCTTTTACAGCCCGCTCCAAGTGCCAGATACAATTGGAGGGTCGTTGCAATTCATTGAAAAGCCGGTCTTGGACATCTCAGAATTTGATCTCATCTATGAAGAAGGTTTCTCCCGCCTTTGGCGTCCGCTTTCCCTGGAGAAAGTTCGTCGCACGCAAATGGATTTCCTCCAAATCCTGAATTTTATCGATTATTGGGAAAATAAGATGAATGTGCCCTTATATACGCTCACGGCGATTGTAACGCCTTTAGAAACGCTCTCCTACCTTTGTGGGATTACGAAATGGTCTCGGTACATACATAAATCCCCGGAAAAAATGGAGGAAATGTGCGACTTCATGATCAAAGGATTAATGGCGAATGACCTCTTCCTTAAAAAAATCGCGCGTAGCCGAAGCAAACATTCGTATGTCTGCCTAGAACGGGTCTCAGCATCTTTTATTTCTCCAAAAATATTTGAAACATTAGTCTTTCCGTATTTGAAACAAATTGTAACCGCAAATAATCGGCTGGGCTATATCAATCTTTTTCATATGGATACCGATTGGACGCCTTTCTTCGGATATTTTCTTGATCTCCCTAAAGGGCGGTACATTCTTCACTTAGAAAACTCCGATATCTTTAAGGCGAAAGAAATTCTCGGGGATCGCTTCTGCTTGATGGGGAATGTGAATAGTACACTACAAAAATTAGGCACTCCGAATCAAATTGAGGATTATTGTAAGAAGCTCATCGCGATTTGTGGCGAAGGGGGCGGCTTCATTTTAAGTTCAGGCTGTGAAATTGCTTCAGATGCGCCATTTGAAAATGTGCAAGCTATAGTAGAAGCCGGAAAAAAATATGGGGTCTATCGAAAATAAATTATATGTACAAACAAACAATTGATTCTTTTTTTTGCTCAAATAACCAATCATTCTCGATCCAATGAAAATTAATGGCTCTTAAAGTAATTTAGAACTTTTATCAAGCAATTTTGCGAACTTTTCATTTTATGAATATCAGCTAAGTAGGTAACATTGCAAAGAATTATGTGTTTGAGACCTAATTTAATATATTCTTCGATTCGGCTAATAATTTCATCTGGCGTTCCGAGTAAGAAAATATCTTCCAGCATTTTTAGAGGAACCTTATCTATTGCATTTAAAACGTAATTTCTCTCACAATTAGAGGGAATATAATCACGGGCCCCAATGAAATTTTCACCGAAAGGATGGCGAGCTCCATAACGCTTAAAATCCTCATCCGTTTTAGTTAAAGCAAAAATTTTCATTAATGGATTGTTGAGAATTTCGCGACATACTTCTGATTGTTCATCCAAAATAGATATACAATAAAGAGAGGGGGTGATTTCATTAGGATCTCGCCCAAACTTTTTAGCTGAAGTTCTTATAATTTGAAGTTTTTCCCTATAGGAATCTGGATCTATCACAACAGGGAGCCATCCATCCCCTAATCTACCAGTTATTTCAAGCATTCTTTTTTCATGAGCTCCAATCCATATTGGAGGATACTTTCTTTTTTTATAGGGCTTTAAACCGAGTACTGCATCTTTCAGTGTCCAAAAGTTACCTTGAAAATCAACTTTTTCATTGTTTTCCCATAGTAATTTGATTATTTGGATTGATTCCTCTAATCGACTAACGGGTTTGGACCATTCAAGACCATACGGGATAATATTTGCTGCTACGCCCGCACCGATTCCGAGAATCACCCTCCCTCTGGATAAATGATCTAGAGTTAAAAAGGTCTGGGCTAGCGCGGCTGGAGGTCTCCTAACAGTTTCGGTTACAGCGGTTCCCAATTGTATTTTCTGGGTGCTCCAAGCTGCAATGGCTATGGAGAGAATGGCATCATAGAGTTCATGAGGACTTTTTACAATTTTAGCAAGTTCAGTAATATCTGGGGTCCATATAGATTCAGGTATCCAATTCATTAAATGATCAAACCACCATACCGAATCAAAACCCAAAGATTCAAATTCTTTTACAGATTCTATCCCAACTTTAAAAGGAGGAACAGAAGTTGCCTCTATACCAATTTTAAATTCCTCTAAATCCATCAATTTTCCCTCATTTAGATTTATAACCTTATTAATCACCTATTCTAACATTTTTTCAATAATATTTACTACTCTATAACCACTTTCAACAGATCCAGTGGTTCCTATCAGTCCTGGTGCTATACAACCATCCCCTACGTTATATAAATTGGGGATTGACGTTTCTAATGGTAGACCATATCCAAGCCAGGTTCGTCCCTCTGGCCACTCATTCTTATCACCACAGAGTTTTATTCGCAGAATTCGTCCATGTTTTTCAAAATCAGGAAAAAGCTCCCTCAGATCGCGTTTGATTTGCTGTACTTCACATTTTACTTCAACGTGATGGATACATGAAATGGTCTTAACTGAAGTGTAAAGGAGATGTTGACCTGGTGGCGCACATTCGGGGCAGATATTACTTATGGGTACTATCGTTCTAATGCGTCGCCCTCCCATTATTATTTCTAATCCATTATTAATTCCTTCCAAGCATAATGGCTTGTCACTTGCAATCAGAACTAATAATGCTGGACTTGGCCTGAGCTTTAGGCGTATATCCTTCAGATATTCAGCATCAAAGTTTTCTTGCCCTGCCAATTCTACTGTCATCTTAGGTCCTATGTCACTTATAACAGCCCTGCATTGTATTTCAATTTCTTTTCCGTCCTTTTCTACTACCACCCCTGTTGCCTTCCCCACCTTAATCAAAATCATCCTTGCACGACAATTGGTCCAAACAGCACCATTTTTCTCAACCACTTTAGCTAATTCCATGGCGACACTCAAGTTCCCTTTAACAGAGGTGTGAAATTTTTTCATCTCCTTGAAAGCGAAAAACTTTGAAATAGGTAATTCCCAGGAGTGAGCCATCATTAACGATGCACAAAGATTATCGAAGACCTCATGTATTTTCTCATTCTCAGTATATTGTAAGAGCCAGTCACGGACGGTTATAATTTCTTCTTGCTTTACTCCTCTCATTCCCCTTAAATACCCATTGATAATATTCTTTAATTCGACTGGCTTTATTTTAATTCCGCTTTTTTTAGCATCTTCCTTCTCAAGCCTATCGATCAGGTCAAGAAGCATTGGTAGCCCGACCTCAGGTGATATTTCATAATCTACACCTTCTATCCTGTAGAAAACGCGAGACAAGGGGCGTAGAAGATCCATATTGATTTCCATCTCCTTAAGAAGTTTTATAACCCAACTATCGGGAATGAGAATAGCCCCGGTCGGTAGCTTAAAGCCTTCATACTCAATAGTGGAAAATCTCCCCCCTATACGATCTTTAGTCTCCATAACTAGTATTTTAAAACCTCTACGAGATAGGAGAGACGCTGCTGCTAATCCACCCAATCCGGATCCGATTATTATTATATCATAAATCTCAGATTCCATATCAATAACATATAATTAACTGAAGTATAAATTAGTCTATATAAAAAAAAAGAGCAAAAGAGGAAATTAGGCAAGGCACCGGGCGCAAATCCGGCGGGGGACGGCGTGGTAAATATGGGAGGGGTAGATGGCGAAGCATTTGCGGCATACGAATTGGTACTCGGCTGGTTCTGGTGGAGACGCTTTATTGAGGGCGGGCGTGTAGCAAGAGCGGTGGAGCATTGGGGGCGGGGGCGGTGTTGCGAGGGTGCGTCGCAAGGTGTGGGCTTCTTTGGTGGGGGAAGAGACGGGGGATGGGGTGATGGGCGCTGGTATTAGGCATGGGATCAGTTTATCCAGTAATTGAATATAGTATGGGATAAGGACAAAGTAGGTGATGGGTCGCCCCCGTTGTCCTCGGTGAGTGGCAGGGACGTATTTCCGCACGATTTTAAACCGCTGAATGCGACCAAGACACTCAATCAGCGTGGTTCGGGGGGTGTGGCAAAGTTCGGCTAGGGTATTGGCGGTAATTGGTGATTCATGGGCAAGGATGGTAAGTAATTGAGATAAGTAGGGGGGATTGTCTTTCTGCTTCTTTTTTGGGGTCTAACTCTTGTGTATTTTGCATAATTATAAAGAAGAAAGGGTTACATATAAAGCCTACTTATTTAATAACATTATGAAGTAAAAGTCATTACGAATCCCTTTAAACGTATAATTTCAATATCAAATCTTGCCCCATACATCTATAAATAGGAAGGATTCCCCCTAGATGGTTAGAGGTCTTGAACTATGTCTTTGAAAGAACAATTCTTACAGGATTTCCCCGGCACTTATACCGTCCTCCCAATCGCTCTAGTCGAAAAAGTTAAACGCCTCAGTCTGCCTGAGAAAGAAGAGAACGAATTACTCGAGACCATTGCACAGTTCGATGAGACATATTTGCAAATATTTAAGACCTTATTAGAGGCGGATTCCTAATCTTTTTTTGGAAAAAAGGAGTTCTCTCTAATGAATGCGGTAGAAAAGGTTGATTCAAGGGTTCAGGGCTATAAATTTTTTATTTAGTTTTGTTCAATAATTATAACGACATTTCCCTTTTTATGACCCAATTCTACATATGCGTGTGCTTCGGCAATTTTCTCCAAAGGATATCTTCTATCAATAAATGGTTTTATTTTTCCGCTTTCAATCAACTCTTTCAAAAAAATTAAACCATCGACATGTATCTTTGGTGTCCCATCATCGACTGAAAAATAAATTCCGTTAGGAGATAGCATGGATTTACACTGCAGTTTCAGTTTTGAAGACTTGCTTTTTCCTACAGAATCGAAAATAAAATCATAAAATGAGTTAATTTTGGTAAAATCTTCTTTGGTGTAATCAATTACCTTATCAACTCCCAGTGATTTCACCAATTCTATATTTTTAGCACTACATACGCCAGTGACTTCTGCCCCATAATATTTCGCGATCTGGATCGCAAAAGTACCATTTGCTCCAGAAGCTCCATAGATAAGGACTTTTTGCCCATTCTGGATATTTCCTTTTCTAAGAAAATATAATGCCAGACTTCCCCCAAGAGGGACTGCAGCAGCTTCTTCATAAGTTAAATTAACTGGTTTTATTGCTAAAATACCATCTTCAGGAATACATGTGTACTCTGCATAAGCACCAAAACGCATTCCAGTATATGCAAAAACTTGGTCACCACATTTAAACCTTTTAACATCTTTACCTATTGCTTTAATTTCTCCCGCTAATTCCATTCCCAATATTCCCTTTCTTTGTCTTCTGAAACCAACAAAAATTCGCATTGGGATCCATAATGAAGCTTTTACTTTACCACTTCTAACAATACAGTCCGAAGCTGTAACAGTTGTCGCATACACTTTTATCAACACTTCATTATCTTTGGGTGTAGGTTTTTCCAATTCTTTGAGTTGAAGTACCTCTGGTGGTCCATATTTTGTGCATATTATTGCTTTCATAATAATTCCAGCTTATTTTCTGTACTGTAAGTTAAAGTATTTAGATTAATATAATTTTTTACCTTTTAGAAAATCTGATATATTCCTCAGATTTCAGTGCTTAAATAGGAAATCCCATCAAATTTCTATAATATTTCCAATATCATCATGGGATAATAGGTAGTGGGAATGATATGTCGGAAGAGTGAAAGATGCATCCACTACACTCCTAAATACCTAATCTAATTGATTTAATTAGTTAAATATGGATAGTAGGTCAGCTGATCCTGGATGAAAGTTCTATAGGTGTCGGGTTACCTCTCTTTACCACCTTTAATCTCTTTTATTTCCCTTTTTATTCTCTTTTTTAAAATCTCTTTTTTAAAATCTCTTTTTTAAACTCTAATTTAATTAACTTAAAATCTCTTCTTTAATCTTATTTAATTTTAATTTTTATTTAATTTCAATTTAAAAAGGATTTACTTAAAATGTGTGAGTTTGAAGCAGAATTTTACGATTCACGTTCCACTGTCCAGTATGAATTGGGATTAAGGACCATTGATTTGTTACACATCCAAAATGGGGAGAAAATATTAGATATCGGTTGTGGAACTGGTCGATTAACACTAGAGATCGCGAGAAGGAATCCCGAAGGGACAATCATCGGGCTGGATAATAATCAAAGTATGATTGCCAAGGCAATTGAAAACCTTAAGAAGAGCAAGCTCCGCAATATTCAATTTATTAGGGAGAATATCCTCCAATATAAGCCCATAATTCAGTTTGATGCCATTTTTAGCAATTCTGCATTACATTGGATTCAAGATACTCATGCATTATATCAGAAGCTATATGATATTCTGGTCACTGACGGGCGATTAATCGCCCAAATGCCCACGAAAGGGAGCTTGGATCGTTTTATTTCGACCTTTATGATGCCCATTCAATCCTTGAATCTTTCTGATTATTTTAGAAATTGGACCTATCTAATAAAATTGATCAGCTTGAATGCGCATCAAAGAATTTTATCTTCAATTGGGTTTGAAAAGGTTAATCTCTGGGTTGAAGATCAGAACATACAATTCAAAACACCTATTGATCTACTAGAATTTCTTAAAAGCGCCGCATTGGTCCCCATTCTCTCACAAATACCTGTTGAAAGGCGCGAACTGTATTTGACTGCTCTCTTGGAGCTATTGAAAGCTAACGGGAAACTAGAACTATCAGTAACAATGAAGCGACTATTTTTAGATGTCAAAAAGGGGACCAAATAAATTAAAAGAGAAATTTAAGAGTTTTTATTTCCTGGGTGCCCATTGGGAAGTTTACTGTGTCATTACGCACGTTCATGGCTTGCTGATCCTGCTCCAGCATATTGGTAATAGAGGCGGACCTAATAGATCTATCCCATCGCAATTTTCCGGCTGATTCTACGTGATTGGTCTCGAATAGACGCACTATAATCCCCTCATTTTCTCCTTTTTTCATCGCACCTATAATCAAATTATTAGGTTCGACCGACAGAAACTGATGGGTAGAGGGGAGTTGACCTGAATGCTGGGTCATCATTTTGAGGAGAGGAGAATTGTTATGGCTCCAAGCTTGCTGCGGTGTCGATTCAAAATTTCCCTCATGAAGATAAAGCGCGTAATGAAAAGAATGTTTGCCTAACTCGTATGCCGTAGGGATATGAAAGGGGATAGAGGCGAGTTTAGGACCCGAACCGAACATGCCCACCCATCCTATACTCCGGAGTAGTGTTAAGTATAGACAATTTTTCTCCTTTTCAATTTCATGTTCTGGATTACCGAAATTTATAAGACTCAGGCCCTGTCGGTCATTTGAAAAGTCAATCCAATTCATAACAGGTTTGATTCGGTCATAGTACTCAAATTTCGGGTAGAATTCACCCCATTTTTTTCCTTTAGCAGGCAAAATATCCCGTTCGAGCGATCCATAGGGAATTTCCGTTATAATTTTAGCACCAGGAAGGTCGATGGGAACGCAAACCTGAATTCGCACCTTTTTTAAGGTATTGATCACAATAGTTTCAAAATCAATTCGGGTCGTTCCTCTTGTCAGGATTATAGTTTGAATTATTTCATTAAATTTCTTTGCCGAAGGCTTATCCTTGATTTTACTCCGAATTTCAACTTTTATTCGAACCGGGCCCTCCTCAACGATTTTCATTTGGTGATCAAACGCTTTAAAGTTCGTTAGGGACTTATTGATGTAATAAGAATCGCCTTGCTCTTTATGAAGACGAATATCATTAATTGCATAAGTTTCTGTTGAATGAATAGTGAATCCAGTCTTTTTCAATTGAATGGCATAGATTTTATTGTCTTGAAATTCGATGGAGAGAAATTCATTCTCAATAATCTGCTTTTTTCCATCTGATAATAGCTTTAGAGGCGATTTAAAATTAGGCGGATTCGTGGATTTGATATGAAGGATTTTATACCCGATCGGGGGTAGATTCTCCGCAAATAACACAATTTCATATGTCATAAAATGTTCATGGGATTCTTGATGGATAATTTGATAGGGGTACGACTTGCCCTTATCATCCACTATTTCAAAGGCGGTCCCTTCAAAGTTGAATGTTAATTCAACCGCCTCAGATCTTTCCCACGATAATTGATTGAATAGCAGAATAGGTATTCCTTCAAGAGAAGTATCGATTTGACTAGCTAAATAATCGAGACTCCTATCTCGGATCGTGGAAGCTAAGTTTTCACCGATTGAAAAGCGTTTCATAATCTCTTGAACCACTTGCTCGATTGAACAACCATTGCAGGCATCGTGAAAGTCATTCTTCAAGAGCCAAGTCCATGCTGCCTCTAATTCTGTCGCAGGATACTCCATTCCATTAAGATTCGCTAGTGTCGCTAATAATTCCGCAGAATAAAGGTTATTTTCAAGATGCCGCAAGCCACTTTTTATTTTAAGACGCGAACTATAGCATCCTGGAAACACTTCTGGAGGCCCATTTAATTCACCTTTTATCACTCCAAATTTTTTCCTTTTTTTGAC
>CAYGYC010000093.1:0-13665 GCA_964353755.1 uncultured archaeon
CACCAAATGCAGCTGCTATAGTTGCATTGGTTACCTTCGATACAGCTGTTGAGGGAGTAGTAAATACAGTATTGCCAAGTTCTAGTAATTGTAACCTGTCGGATTGGGATTATATCGAACAAAGGAGGACAGGAGGATAAATAAGAAAACTGCTTTCTTCCTATATCTCACTCTTTTTGCATTTATTTCTTTAATATTTTTTTATAGTATCTATTATGTATTACAAAATAATATTTATTTGACTTATGAATATTGGATTGGAATTATAGTATATGGTTTAATTGGTTGGTATTATGTTGAGTTTAGTAAACACATAATAAAAAATGTTCAGCTCATTCTCAGTTCGTATTTTTCGCGTGATAAAACCCATCTGTTCGAGGTCATAAAGACTACTCTGCACGGCATGTTTCGTCCCTAATTCCATTAATTTTTCTAACGTACGTGTCTTTCTAATTACCTGACTTAAAATTTGTTTCTTTAACTCCAAATTCTCCCCTGATAATAAGGATAGTCCATAATCCATAATACTAATGAATTCTTTTGATTCTTTCAACATCCCATTAAAAGAAGCAGAATTATCTTCATATTTCTCGGCAATTGCGTCCTCTCTCAAAATGAGTCCATCTCTCAAAAATGAGTCCTTTAGTTAACTACACATCTTTTCTATAAAAAATTCACGGATGGAAAAATTAGCACATTTAAAATTCGGTTAAACCTTACTTTGACAAGAATCTAGAGAACAAGTACCGACTATTTTATTATTGTAAAATAATTTATATTTTCATTAAATAAGCTTTAAATTCAGCTATGTGGTAACCTATTAAAATACGTTCAAAATCAACTCGAGTTGAATATAATGGCTAATGGTTTGATCAAAGCAACAAAGAGTATTTGCCCTGAATGCCAAGAGATCATCGATGCAAATTACATCGAAGACAATGGGCAGGTTTTCATGGTAAAAGAATGTAAAGATCATGGTAAATATCGCGATTTAATTTCTATTAACGCGGATCATTTCCGATGGATTCAACAATTCACTTTCAATTCCGATGCGAAAATAAAAAATCCTCAAGTTCCGCAAAAAATTAGGGGCTGCCCCCATGATTGTGGTACGTGCAGTTCCCATGTCAATTCTCCCGCGATTGCGATTGTGGATGTTACCTATCGCTGCAATTTGAAATGTCCTATCTGTTATGCGGCGGCGGTCAATGAGACCGGAAAGAATATCGAGCCGTCGCTGGAGGATTTACGCAAGATTTATACGCATTTTCGCAATTTGGAACAACCTCCAGTGTGTGCGATGTTTGCGGGAGGGGAGCCAACGCTTAGGGATGATTTCCCTGAAATTATTCAAATGACCACAGATCTGGGGTATATTCAACGCCAGGTGGCCACTAATGGCATCCGGTTTGCCCAAGATATTAATTTTCTCCAGAAATGTGTTGATGCCGGTCTGAATGCACTCTACTTTCAATTTGATGGGATCGGCGATGAGGTTTACCAAAAAACAAGAAATGCTAAACTCTGGAAATTGAAACAACAGCTGATTGAGAACTGCCGTGAAATCGGCTTTCCCAATGTCTGCTTAGTGCCCACTATTGCCCGGGGTATCAATGATGACCAAATTGGTAATATCGTCGATTTTGCTATCGAGAATAACGATGTCATCTCGGTTATCTCTTTCCAACCGGTGAGCTTCTGTGGGCGAATCGAAGAGGCAGAACGGATGAAATTGCGTATTACCTCCTCCCACGTGATCGATGCTATTAATAAACACACGCATGGTGAAACGGGCTGGATGTATCCCATGAGTGCTCTTGCCAAGTTTTCGAAAATTGCCTCCTGGATCAGTGGGCAGCGCGAAATTCTAGAACTCAGTTGTGCGTCGACGTGCGGTTTCGGCAGCTTCTGCTTCATTGACCCGAAGACCAAGCAGCTGCGCGATATCACCAAAATATTCCATGTACCGAAGTTCGTCCGCTTGAGTGATAAATGGTATAATCGCCTGCTCAAGCAACGCCAAGGAAAAGTAAAAAAATATAAAGATATCTTTAATTTTGGTCTTATCAGCCAAACCTTTGGCGACCTCCTAGATATGAACGAAGAAAATTTAACTAAAGCGCAATTAGTTTCCGAATTACTCACCTGCTTGAAAGATCCGTTTACAGACGGGGTGGATAATTTTGTTAAAAGAGCACGATTATTCATCGAAACCATGGTCCACAGCAGTCGAGATGCCTCTGCAGATTGGCTAGTCAAAGGAAATAACTTACTGATTGCGATGATGCATTTCCAGGATCCGTTCAACATGGATATCGAACGGACATCACGCTGTCTCGTGCATTATGGGTATGTCGATCCGAAGACGGGAATGGTAATGGCTATACCTTTCTGCACCATGAATAGCATTCATCGTCCCCGCATTGAGAAAGAATTACTCATGGCTCATGCGATCTCTAAGGAAGAAAAACTAGAAGCGCCTGTTCCCCAGATTCATAGCTGATTTTTTAAATAATTTTTAATTTTTTTACCCTTTATAGGCACTTATTACAGAACTTATTTAGTCACGCAATTAATTCTTTTCATATACACGATCAACGATAAAATTCCTATAAGTACCCATATTATGGAAAAGCCAGGTATTTTTGATACCTTTCCCCCATCTGTAATCGTCCAGCCAAAATCAGTAATGAGTTTCTGTCTTGCTTCTGCAGCGGCACCTGAGCTGTATTGGGAATTCCCTGCGTCAAAGAATACATCATTCTGCAAAGGTAATTGCGCCCATCCAATTAACAAGCTATCATAATTAGGTGTCGATAACCCAGCAGCCATAAACATATGTTCCATGGTTGTAACCTGGGAGACATCCTAGCTGCTTATATCTTGGTTGAAGGCAGATGCACCATTGAACATATACGCCATGGTTGTAACGCTGGAGACATCCCAGCTGCTTATATCTTGGTTGAAGGAAGACGCACTTAAGAACATGCGCTCCATGGTCGTAACCTGTGAAGTATCCCAGCTGCCAATGGGTTGGTTGAAAGCACCCGCATTCCCGAACATACTCGTCATGGTCGTAACCTTTGAAGTATTCCAACAACTTAAATCTTGATTGAAAGTAAACGCATCAAAGAACATCCACGCCATGGTTGTAACCTGTGAAGTATTCCAACTGCCAATAGGTTGGTTGAAGGCAAACGCATCAGCGAACATATACACCATGGATGTAACGCGGGAGACGTCCCAGCTGCTTATATTTTGGTTGAAGGCAGATGCATAATAGAACATATACGCCATCGTTGTAACGCTGGAAACGTCCCAGTTGCTTATATTTTGGTTGAAGGCAGCCGCGCCCGAGAACATATACGCCATAGTTGTAACCTGGGAAGTATTCCAGTCGCCGATGGGTTGGTTGAAGGCAGACGCACCCCCGAACATATTAAACATGGATGTAACGTGGGAAACGTCCCAGCTGCTTATATTTTGGTTGAAGACAGCCGCATAGGCGAACATATACGCCATGGTTGTAACCTGGGAAGTATTCCAGTCGCCGATGGGTTGGTTGAAGGCAGATGCAACCTCGAACATGCCATCCATTGATGTAACGCGGGAGACATCCCAGTTGCTTATATCTTGGTTGAAGACAGAAGCTCCTCGGAACATATACGCCATGGATGTAACGCGGGAGACGTCCCAGCTGCTTATGTTTTGGTTGAAGGCAGATGCACCCTTGAACATGCTAGCCATGGTCATAACGCGGGAGACGTTCCAGCTGTCGATAGGCTGGTTGAAAGCAGATGCACCCTCGAACATGCTAGCCATGGTTGTAACGCGGGAGACGTCCCAGTTGCTTATACTTTGGTTTAAGGTAGAAGTATCTCGGAACATATACGCCATGGATGTAACGCGGGAGACGTCCCAGTTGCTTATACCTTGGTTGAAGGCAGAAGCATAAAAGAACATGCTATTCATGGATGTAACGCTGGAGACGTCCCAGTTGCTTATATCTTGGTTGAAGGCAGTAGCACCACAGAACATAAAATTCATCATAGTAACGCTGGAGACGTTCCAACCACTCATATTCCCGCTACTACCAAGATTCGTGCAATCCCTAAATGCTTGATCCAAATAAGTCGTTCCAGTTAAATCCAAGGTATCAGTTGCCGTGAGATTTAAATTAGAACACCCATAAAAATAACTTCCTGAATTCCCTAATCGTAAATTACCCCATTCTTGAATTTCAAGTAACTTTAGTCTATCGCCCCCATTATTAAACCTCCAGCCGACAATCGTTCCATTTATATAGATGGTGTAGGTACCTGCGGAAGCATAGGTATGAGTTCTTTCTGGTTGAATCCCGCTCGTAATAGAATTCCATTTCCCATCACCCCAATCAACCGTGAAATTATACGTTCCACCCGATTCCAAAGGCAATCTAACCTGACTGCTATTAGTCGAACCCGAGCTTGTTCTGGTCGTATCCCATACAGAGGTAAAATTACTATAAGAGGTATCGGTAGGGTGAATTAGTTCATAGGTCGGAGCTGCTACATCAATCTTTTCTGGGGGGCGTAAAAATACACAAACAACACTTACAAGTAAGATCGCTACAAACAGGAGCGAAAGAAGTCTTTTGTTTTTCATACGCACTACACTTCCTTCCTTTTTCACAATTAATTAAAGTATTAATTAAATAAAAAGATTTCTAGGAAGACACAGGTAAAAAAAGGTCCTTTTTTAATAATTTTTTTACCTTTTTTCTATCATCCTGTCCAATTTGAGATTTCTTTGTCACACCTATCGAGATTTCCTGCCTTTAAATTTCCTGCCTTTGCCCATCTAATACCAGCTTCAAGAATTAATTAGGGATTAGGCAGATTTCATCCAAAAGGAAATATAAACACTTATTACAGAACTTCTTTAGTCACGCAATTAATTCTTTTTATATACACGATCAACGATAAAATTCCGACAAGTACCCATATTATGGAAAGGCCAGGTATTTTTGATACTTCTCCCCCATCTGTAATCGTCCACCCAAAATCAGCAATGAGTTTCTGTCTTGCCTCGGCAGCGGCTCCTGGGCTGTATTGGGAATTCCCGGCGTCAAAGGTTACCCCATGCTGCAAAGGTAATTGCGCCCATTCAATTAATAAACTATCATAGTAAGGTGTCGATAACGTAACATCATGGAACATGGTTTTCATATTTGTAACGTGGGAGACGTTCCAGCTGCTTATATTTTGGTTGAAGGCAGACGCACTAGAGAACATCCCCTCCATGGATGTAACCTGGGAAGTATTCCAGTTGCAGATGGGTTGGTTGAAGGCAGCCGGACCAAGGAACATCCAGGCCATGGTTGTAACCTGGGAAGTATCCCAGCTCCCAATGGGTTGGTTGAAGGCAGACGCATGAGCAAACATGCTAACCATAGATGTAACCTTTGAAGTGTCCCAGCTCCCAATGGGTTGGTTGAAGGCAAACGCATTAGCAAACATGCTACCCATAAATGTAACCTGGGAAGTATTCCAGCTCCCGATGGGTTGATTGAAGGCATGCGTATTCCCAAACATACCCAACATGGTTGTAACCCGGGAAGTATTCCAGTCGCCGATGGGTTGGTTGAAGGCAGACGCATAATTGAACATATACTCCATGGTTGTAACCTGGGAAGTATTCCAGTCGCCGATGGGTTGGTTGAAGGCAGATGCATAATAGAACATATACGCCATGGTTGTAACCCGGGAAGTATCCCAGCTCCCAATGGGTTGGTTGAATGCAAACGCACTAGAGAACATATACGCCATGGTCGTAACCTGGGAAGTATCCCAACTGCCGATGGATTGGTTGAAGGCAGCCGCACCAGCGAACATGCAATACATAGATGTAACGCGGGAAACGTCCCAGCTGCTTATATTTTGATTGAAGGCAGACGCACCAGCGAACATATTCGCCATCAGTGTAACTTTTGAAGTATTCCAGTCGCCGATGGGTTGGTTGAAGGCAGATGCAACATTGAACATGCCATACATGTTTGTAACGCGGGAGACATCCCAGTTGCTTATATTTTGGTTGAAGGCAACCGCATCAGCGAACATGCTATACATGTTTGTAACGCGGGAGACGTCCCACTTGCTTATATTTTGGTTGAAGGCAGACGCAGAGCGGAACATATACGCCATCGTTGTAACCTGGGAAGTATTCCAGTTGCCGATGGGTTGGTTGAAGGCAGACGCAGAATCGAACATAAATGACATCATAGTAACGCGGGAAACGTCCCAACCACCTAGATTCCCGCTACGACCAAGAGTCGTGCAACCCCTAAAGGCTTGATACAAAGTCGTTGTTCCAGTTAAATTCAAGGTATCGGTTGTCGTGAGATTTAAATTAGAACACCCATAAAAATAACTTCCTGAATTTCCTAAGCGTAAATTACCCCATTCTTGAATTTCAAGTAACTTTAGTCTATCGCCCCCATTATTAAACCTCCAGCCGACAATCGTTCCATTTATATAGATGGTGTAGGTACCTGCGGAAGCATAGGTATGAGTTCTTTCTGGTTGAATCCCGCTCGTAATAGAATTCCATTTCCCATCACCCCAATCAACCGTGAAATTATACGTTCCACCCGATTCCAAAGGCAATCTAACCTGACTGCTATTAGTCGAACCCGAGCTTGTTCTGGTCGTATCCCATACAGAGGTAAAATTACTATAAGAGGTATCGGTCGGTCGGATTAGTTCATAGGTCGGAGCTGCTACATTAATTTTTGCGGAGGGGCGTAAAAATAAACAAACAACACTTACAAGTAAGATCGATACACACAGGAGCGAAAGAACTCTTTTATTTTTCATAAGTACTGTACTTCCTTTTCACGGTTAATTAAACAATTAATAAATAAAAAGATTTCTAAGAAGAAAGAGGTAAAAAAAGGTTATTTTATAATAGCTTTTACCACTTCTATTAGTCATATTAAATTAATTTTTTTAAGAAAAAAAAATTGAAGTTCCTAACCCAAATTAATAGTGAAAAGTTAAGTACTATGATTATATACGCTTGGAATTCAATTCGTCGGTCAGCTCAACACAGTGATTTGTAATCACTAAGCGAATCATTTTATAAACCAGTCGGAGTAATTAGTATTTAATACTTTGAAGATCAGTCAATTGAGTAATCTTGTGATTGAATGGCGGAGCAAGAGAAGCAGTCGGTTGAGGAAAAGCAAGAGAAAAAAGCACTGAAAGAAAAGGAAGAGAAAAAGTCATTCGAGGAACTGTTTAATAAAAAAGAACGGTTAAAGGTAATAAAGCAAGGTATTTTGAATCATCTTTCGCGTGTGGAGGAAAGCAAACGAGATACTATTGCGGATAAGTTACGGGATCTGCCAATTGATGAGAATCCCTATGAGGTTTATCGGGGTGGAAAAAGCAGAAAAGTCCTAGCCAATCCCACAAATGAAGAAATTAATTACTGCCTAATTTATCTAAAGGGAAAGGATTTAATTACATATGACGAAAAACGCAAGACCTGGAAGTTGTCAACAACCATCAGGAAGAAGAAAAAAGGTCAAACATTAGATAATTTTTTGAACGGATAATAGGGCGAATTATGAGCTCGAATATTTATGATTTGATAATTATAGGCGCTGGAGCCGCAGGTTTAACGGCGAGCATTTATGCAGGGCGTTATGGATTAAAAGTCGCTATTTTTGATAAATTAACTCCGGGTGGACAATTAGCAGAAACTCCTTTAATTGAAAATTATCCGGGTTTTAAGGCGATTTCCGGTCCAGAACTCTCCAATCTCATGAAAGAGCAGGCAATCGCTGCAGGGACTGAATTTTTTGAAGTCACGGAGATTACCGATATTCAAAAAGAAAATAACCAGTTTAAAATTGTGACGGCGGATATACAGGAGTTCACGGCGCACGCCGTGATTCTGGCAATGGGCTCTCATCCCCGGAAATTACAAGTGCCTGGAGAGGAGGAATTCCTTGGACGCGGGGTTTCCTATTGCGCTTTATGTGATGCTCCATTTTTTAAGAATAAACGGGTAATGGTTGTAGGTGGTGGGAATACTGCAGTCGTAAGCGCGAAATATCTCTCTGATTTGGGATCTGCTGTACGATTAGTCCATCGAAAATCAACGACCCGGGGCGAAGAAGTCATAAAGAAAGAACTAATGGCTCAGAATGTTACATTTCATTGGAATACGGTCATAAAAGAGATTAGAGGTAAAGATAAAGTAAAAGCCGTGTCTCTTGAAACTAAGGGGAAAGTGCAAGAGATAGAAATCGATGGGATTTTTATTCATATCGGGGAAGTGCCTAATAATGACCTTGCTAAAAAGCTCGGGCTGGAACTCGATTCACAGGGATTTGTCAAGGTGGGTGATTGCGCTGAAACTAGTATTCCGGGGATTTTTGCAGCGGGTGATTTGACCGGTGGCATTCTACAAGTTTCCACTGCGGTGGGCAAAGGAACTATTGCTGCCGTTAATGCTTATCTCTACATTAAAGGGGGTTGGTATGGCGATGGGGAAAAAACAAAGGAGTAACAGTATAACTTGCTCATTTAACAAATTACAGAAAGGAATAGAAAAAGGCGGCAAATTTGAACTTAAAATATAAGATATTTGATTCACTTTGTTATGTTCCAACTGAGGAAGTTTTGATAGATATGATAGTATCTCTTCCACCCCAAATGTCACGCTATTTGAGGGATGTTTTTGGTCGAAGGATTGCGCCTTTAATAGATACTACGGCGGAAGAGCTGTATCACATGAAGGTCTCAATGAGCGAAGAAGAGCTCAAACGAGCCATTAAACCGAAACTTAAGAAAATCGCTCTCCCCTTAGAGAAGTTTGTGAACCAGTTAGATAAAATGGGAGTGGAAAAAGCAATTATTTTTAACCTTGATGAAAAAACCCCCAGCGGAATAAAATCTAGCCTTCCGAACGATTACTATGCGAATGTTGTGAAACAATTTCCGGAGAAATTTATTGGATTTGCCGGGATTGATCCTTTAAAAGGGATGGATGCCGTGAGGGAAATTAGGAGATCTTATGAATTAGGGCTTCGGGGAATAGCGATTCGCCCTTTCATGTTTGGAATACCGCCGAACCATGCGAAATTATATCCTCTTTATTCTACTTGTGTCGAACTTGACATTCCCATTTGGTTCCATTTATCCATAAATTATAGTAATTTAACCATGGAAGTGGAAAGACCTATTTATTTAGATATAGTGGCACAAGACTTTCCTGAATTAAAAATGATTGCAGGACATGGAGGCTGGCCTTGGGTAAATGAAATGGTCGCAGTGGCCTGGCGTAATCCTAATATTTATATTGATATCGCATCCTATCTCCCTAAATATATAGGAATGCCCGGAACCGGTTGGGAACCACTTCTGAAGTATGGCGATTCGGTTTTACAGGACAGGATTCTCTTTGGCTCCACCTGGCTTTTCATGGGACTTACGATTAAACAACTTGCAGACGGAATCATGGAATTACCATTGAAGGAAGAGACTAAACGGAAATGGCTGTATGGCAATGCGGCTAAACTTTTCGGTTTGAAATAAATGATCAACCTACTGAAAAAAATTCCTAAGATTCTTTCTTCATAAGTGCCCAGAAGTAGTCATTGCGTTCCTTTATGAGTTTAGCGGTTTTAAAGGGGGTCGTGGCAACAAATTCGAGAAATTCTTGTTCATTGTAAAACTTTGAATTCAAAACAACTTCAAAGCATTTATGCCAAATTTCAAAAAAAAGGAAACGATCTTTTGGAGTAAACATATCTGGAATCATGTTTTCAACGACAATCAAAAGCCCGCCATCTTGTAACATAGCATATAAATTAGTTAGAACGTTTCTGCGATAATTTTCATCGGGATCCATTTCATGAAGGACCTGATTTAAAAATATCACATAAAATTTGTTTTTATTCGAGCGAGTAAATTCATCGATAGGTGTATGGAGAATTTCTATTCTATCACTCCAATTATTTTTAGCCACTACGTCCTTTGTATATGCAATTGCGATTGGATCAATATCAATTCCTACAATTCGTGCCTCTTTATATTTTTTAGCCCAGAATACGAGATTATGCCCATAGCCACATCCTACTTCGAGAAGAGGACCCCCTTTATGTAAAATATGCTTGTGTTCTTTGCAATATCTGGAGAATAAGGCTTCAATTTGGGGGGCGGTCGTAGCAGTAGCACCCTGGCCTAATCGATTATCTTCTGGAAAAGTTTGATATGATTCTAAAAAATCTATTACTTCACCTGTTTTAAAATTCTTAACAATCAGATCTTGATATTTTGCCATTAAATAGATGCAATTAAGGGTCCCTCCTGCATAAAACATGCTTTCTTGATTAATTAGAATCTCATAAACATGCGGTGCCGTTTTCAAAGTTCTATCCGCGGATGGATCGATTTCAAATAACCCGCATTCGAGTAGCATATGAAGCCAAGCATCTAGATATCTTTTATCTAACTTCAAATTCTGTGATAATTCATCAAGAGTGAATGAAACTGAAGAATCTTTCTTAACTTCACTAGAATCTTTCCCTTTTTCATAGAGATAATTAAAAATTCCCAATCGCGTACCTATTCCATACATTAGAATGGTTTGAAATCCCAGGGCACCTTTTATAACAAATTTTTTCAATTGATCCTTAACTGAAAGTTCAGATATTTCGTCGTTACTCATTCTTTTCCCTTCCTTATTTTTAGAAATTTCATTTAAGCCGATTCGCATTGGTTGTAAGATACATAAGAAATTCTAGAGAAGGAAACGAAATTTTAAATATTTGCGGTTGATGGAATTATTATATGAGTACAAAAACAAGTTGGTTCGTAAATTCTTACAATGAATTGGTCCAAAAATACGGGGGCAAATGGATTTTAATCATTGATAATAAAGTCCTCTTTGCAGATGATTCGTTTGAGAAGGTTTTTAAAGAATATGAAAAAGTGAGAGGTCAGCCGAATACGGAAATGGTTCTAATTGACAATGGGGAAGCTTCATTTTAGCAACTGAAAGTTCCACTAAAAGAAATTATACCTAAATCGGATTTAAAATCAAAATTAATGCAATTAGGTATCGGGCCAGTAATTGAGCGAATTTTTGTCCCGATCAAAATTCTGAATTTCGATAATAAATTACTCCTGGAAACGAAAGCAGTTGTAGATACAGGCGCAATTTTCTCGTTACTACCAGGATATTTAATGACCCAATTTTCAAATTTAAAGACCGTTTCACATGAGATGTTGGGGATTGTCGATACCAAGGAATGTAAAATCGAAGTTGAATTAGCAATTATCCCCATAATTTTGAAAGATGATTTCAATAACTGTTCACCCCCTATTCTTACCACTGTAGCATTTGCTAAAAAGATAAAAGTACCGATTCTTTTGGGCATGAAAGGATTATTAGCAAATTATTCCTATTCTTTTGATGCTAAAAATAAACTTTTTTTAATAAATTTTTAAAAAAACAGACGCTGATGCTTAATTCACCTTTAATATCCCACTGTTGAAAATATCTGAGTAAATTAATCAATTTCTTTTTCGACAATCTGAATTATAAGGTCTATGTTTTGAGTATTTCTAGGTCGTCCCCATTCCATAATAGCTAATCCACCAATTATTACATATTCAATGAATTATTCTTTCTATCAAATCTTTTTTTCACGCTCTTAATAAATTAAGAAAAATATTAAATTTAATAAGCAATGCCTTTAAAATTAGATATAATCAAATTTAGATAAATTCAAGGTACTGGAGATTAGAAAATGAGCTATGAAAAAAAATTGAGTTGCATTACGAAACGATGTCAAAATCAACTAACCGTACCGATCAAAGTGGTGGTAAAAGGGAAAGTGGTAGTGGATGTTGCCCGCTGTCCTAAATGTCACCGGAGTTATAAATACCTCCTCCCATTGGATCAAAAAGATCAATGGATGCCGTGGGTAACCCCTGGATTCTTTCTTTGCGATGTATGCGGAATGTCTAATGCCGATAATTGGAAATACAGCGGGGCCGCTGGAGCCCCATCTGTAAATAGAATCAGAATAGTAATGCATTGTAAAAATTGTAGAGCCGCACGCGCAAAAGTGGCATCAGCGCAGCTATGGACTGACATCACAAAGGCATTGGAAAAGACTCCTGAGGCGCCTCCTGTTGCAAAACTAATTTGTCCTCATTGCGCTGCAGAAATACCACTAAATTCGAAAGTCTGTCCGAAATGTAGTGCGACAATCGTTTGTAAATGTGGTGCCCCATTCATTCCTGATGCACAATTTTGTAATCAATGTGGTCATCCAGTAGAGAAAATAGAAGCTAAAGTGACTCCAGAGCCCTCTCAAGAGGGGGTATGCCCGACTTGCCAAGAGAAATTCGAGCAAGGATCGGCTTTTTGTTCTGTATGTGGTCAGGAATTATTCTGTGATAAATGTGGTGCACCGATTCGAGAAGGGGCGTTATTCTGCTGTAACTGTGGAGATCCCGTGAGAAAAGGGAAATTGAGTGAATAAATCCCGTTTTTCTACCTTTTTTTTAAGAAAAGTATTTCCTTGAATGTGTTCAAAAAGTAAAAAATTGAAAATTAAGAGCTCAATGCCTGTAAGGTCCCTTCATCAGTTAATGCCACCGAAATAACTTTGGAAACGCCTTTGACATTGGTAACGCCGTATAATTGGGTGGTATATCGCATTGCGGTATCGCGATGGGTGATCATGATGCATTGGGATTCTTTGGAGATTTGCTCGATCATTTTAGCAACTTTGCGGACGTTCATCACGTCTAAGGCTGCGTCAATTTCATCAAAAATATAGAAGGGGGAGGGATCGACTTTTTGCATTGCAAAAATGAGGGCGAGGGCGGTGAGTGATTTTTCACCACCTGACATTGCTTGAATACTCTTCACTGCCTTGCCGCCGGGCTTTGCAATGATGGTAATCCCTCCTTCGAACGGATTTTCGGGGGTTTCTAATTCCATTTTGGCGCTTCCGCCGGCAATCATGGAGAAAATGACTCCGAATTCTTTGTTAATTTTGTTAAATAAATTGAGGAAGATGGTTTTCTTCTCGATTTCGATTTTATTGATAAAATCGACGATGACTTTTCGCTCGGTTTCCAAATCTTGACGCCGGGTCAGGAGTTCATCAAATCGCAGTTTTACCTCTTGATACTGTTGCACGGATAACGCATTGACGGGTTCAAGCGTTTTTTTCTTGTTAAGTAGAGCGTGAATCTCCAATTCGAGTTTCTCCTCATTAATAGGCTCTTTAATCTGGACTAATTCAATTTCTAATTCTTCGATTTTTTTCTGGATGTTCACTAGTTTGGTTTTGGCACCTTCATTCTTGATTTTAACATCAGAAATTTGTTGCTTTAATTGTTCAATTTTCCGATCGAAAGTCGAAATTTCTTTCTGATGCGTCGTAATTGTGGTTTGAACCGAATCGAGTTCAGTTTGATTTTGAGCGATTTCCGATTTGACCTGCGCTTCGATCTCCTTGAACCGGTTTAACTGCAGTTCTTGGTCATTTTGGGACGTTTGCAATTGATTAATTTCATTCTGGATTTGAGTTAAAGCGGTTTCAATAGATTGAATTTTAGCCTTATTATCATTAGAATTGCGGACCAGAATTAC
>CAYGYC010000094.1:0-13647 GCA_964353755.1 uncultured archaeon
ATCGGCAGGATATGCGCGATTTCGTGCAAAGTATCAGTGCCTATGCAAGGGGAATAAATAGTAGCTTTATTATTATCCCCCAAAATGGGCAAGAATTGCTCACAGATAATGGGGACTCGACAGGAACGCCAGTGTCTGATTATATTAACGCAATTGATGGAGTTGGACGCGAAGATCTCTTCTATGGATACACGGCAGATAATGTAGCCACGCCAATCGCCGAACGTAGTTATATGATTTCTTTCTTGGACATTGCTAAGAACAATGGGCTTGCCGTTTTGGTGACCGATTATTGTTCGACTAACCTTTATATGGATGACTCCTATTCCCAGAATAATGTTAAAGGCTACATTTCCTTTGCAGCCGATCATAGAGACTTGGATAATATCCCTTCCTATCCGTCCCCTTTTAATGAGCATGCTTCAAATGTTATTTCGCTGGGAGAAGCGAAAAATTTCTTGTATCTCATTGACCCCACCGCATTCCCTAGCAAATCTGCGTTTCTAAATGCCCTAAACGCTACCAATTACGATTTACTTATTCTCGATTTGTTTTACGATGAGGTGCAACAACTCAACAGCACTGATCTGGCATCCTTGAAAGTGAAAGCAAATGGCGGATCTCGGTTGGTCATTGCCTACATGAGCATTGGGGAAGCAGAAGATTATCGCTATTATTGGCAATCGGAATGGGCAATAAATCCTCCCTCCTGGTTAGAAGCCGTAAATCCGGACTGGCCCGGAAATTATAAGGTTCAGTACTGGGATCCTGCTTGGCAGCAGATAATCTACGGAAATAATGCTTCATACCTCTACAAGATTCTCGACGCTGGATTTGATGGTGTCTATCTTGATATAATTGATGCCTTCGAATACTTTGAATAATAATAGTTAATTTTCAACGAAAGAAACGTGAGTAATTTTTATTCTAAATAATTGAAACATCCATTTTTGGTTAATTCAATCCGATATTTATACCCGTATTTTTCCGCATAGGGAATTGATTCGAAGCACCAAAGACAACATTTATCTAGCAAGTCTTGACGATTCGCTTTTTTAGCGAGTTTATTAAACTCTTTCCGGAACGAACACTTGGCAACTTCAAATCCCGCCTTTTCACTGGTTCGTGTTAGGATCGTGATATTCTTGGGCGATTCAAAAAATTCTAGTTCGCTGACCATCATTTTTAAGCCCTCCTTGAGTTGCAGCGATTTTGGAAGGCGTTTGAAGATTTTTTCCATTATTTTATAAAACGCGCTCATTTTCAAATTAAAGAAACTTGCTTGATTAAATTGATAGAACTTCTTTAATCCCTCAACTCCAGAATTATCCCAAATGAATTGAGACATCACATACAGCTGAAAGAATAGATATTCTTGCGTTTTTGCATGCAACTTCTCGGGCGCCGATTTCTTTATAACCTCAGATCCGCCTTTGCTCGTGTCACTTTCCATTTTCTCACTACCTAAAAAAACTCAAAAAATCCTTATTACCAACTGAATTAAAAAATTTTAATCATTTGCAATAAAACAAAAACTAGGAGCTGAAAAAATGCCCAATGTTCAGGTGAGTGTTTGGAAAGGTTTTGGTCCAGATAAAGCAAAAAAAGTGATTCAGGGAATAACCAAAGTGTTTGTGGATTTGGGAATTCCTGCACAGGCAGTAGAGATAATCATTAATGAAATCCCTAAATCGCATTGGGGAATTGGTGGAGAACCTGCTTCGGAAAAATTCCGGGATGTTGTTCCTTAATACCGTAGTAAAGGATTGAATCCGAACTAAGATTCTATGAATTGAAAGACGCAGCAATGCTTATTAGAGCAATGGAACATAAAATTCAAAAGTAGTTTGTTTTAATGAATTGTTTTGTATGAGATTCTGTGGTGAACTGAAAATGGAACAGAATATTGTGAATTTAACCAAAACGGGCGTGCAAGCCCAAAATGAAGGAAAGCTTGATGAAGCCATGAAGATATATCAGCAAGCGCTTCAGTTAGCAAAAGAAGCGAATAATAAACAGTATGTGGGTGTTATATTAACGAATATAGGCAAGATCTATGAGACCCAGACTAACTATGATGAAGCTTTAAAAAGATATAGTGAAGCGCTACCTCTCAGCGAGGAAGCAGGAGATTCAAATACGAGAGGGACCATTCTAAACAATATAGGACTGATTTATAATGCGCAAGGTAAATACGGAGAGGCGCTCGCGAAGTTTCAGGAGACATTACCCATTTGGGAACAAACTGGGAATAAGCAAGGACTTGCTACAGCCTTAAACAGCATAGGAATGGTTTATCATGCATCAAACAACTATCAAGAAGCATTAAAATATTATCAGCAAGCACTTCAAATAACCGATGAGATTGGCGATAAAATCCAATTTAGTCAAGCACTAAATAACATTGGAATGATTAATTTCATGCAATCCAAGTTCAAGGAAGCCTTAGACTATTTTCAGCAATCCCTCAAAATCTTCGAAAACTTAAAAATTGATATAATGATTGGATTGAGTTTAAATAATATCGGGGAGGTGTTTCGATCGTGGGGGCAGTTCAAGGAAGCTCTTAAATATTATCAAAAAGCCCTGCAGCTTCATGAAAAAAAAGGAGATATTAATAATGTAGGTATCTGCATGAATAATATCGGTTTACTATACGCTGCATGGGGGAAACCTGATGAAGCATTACAATATTTTAACAAATCATTAGAAACATGGGATAGGACAGGACAGGCACCCAAAACCTGTATTACCCTTAATAACGTTGGTGATATTCACCGTAAATTAGGGCAATACCAAAAATCCATCGATTCTTACAACCGAGCTTTAAAAATCTGCGAAGAAACCAAAGAACCCCGCCAAAAAGCGGCTACTTTAAATAATTTAGGTTTGGTCCATTTGTCGGTGGGAGAGTATCCCGAAGCGCTTGCCGATTTTCAAAAGGCGCTGGAAATTCAGCGGCAAATAGGGGATCCTCAAATGGAGGCAAATACGGTGAATAATATCGGATTGGTTTATCAAGTATGGGGGAAATATGCCGAAGCTTTACAAAATTACGAAGTTGGGTTAAAAATCGCCAGCGAAATAGGGAATCTTGCTGGAGTGGGTATCACTACAAGCAACATTGGTGACGTCTATTATGCCTGGGGAAGATATGCCGAGGCGCAAAAGTATTATCAGGAGGGCTTACAAATATTTTTGAATATTGATGATAAGAATGATCTCGCGGGGGCTTATACCAACTTGGGTAAAATCGGTATTGCGTATGGTAAATACGAAGAAGCTCTAAAGAATTATACGCAGGCCCTTCAAATCGCGGAGGAGATAGGTGATTTAAAAGTCAAGGGCTTTGTTTTAAATAATATGGGGCTTATTTATCGGGTTTGGGGGCGCACAGATGAAGCAATCAAGTTTTATAAGCAAAGCTTGCAGATACAGACGAAAATAGGAGATAATAATGCAAAAGCCATTTCATTAGCTAACATTGCGGAAACATTAATGGCAACTGACGTTCAGGAGGCTCTCCGATACTTTCAGCAGGCTCTACTAATTTATGAAAAAGTAGGAGATATCAAAAATAAAGCCATGTGTCTTAACAATATCGGCCAATGTAATTATTTAATGCAGAAATACGAAACTGCAACTTCGTACTACAAACAAACACTAGCCATTGCGGAGCAGATTGGAGATATACAAGCGAAATCTATCGCTTTAAACAATATAGGACTCGTTTTGCAAGGAGAAGGGAAGCTGGCGGAAGCATTGCAGTATTTCCAGCAATCATTTCAAATTGCCGAACAGATAGGTGACATCAGGAGTAAGAGCATTGCACAAGCGAACATAGGGTTCCTCCATTGGGCGCAAAAAAAGTATCATGACGCATTCGATGCGTTTCTTAAAGCCATTGACCTCCAGGAAGGTTTAATCGGAGAAACAAAATCTGAAGAGATTCGTAAAACCTTCCGGGCAACCCAGCTCGGTCCCTATGAAGCCGTTTCTGAAATGCTAATCGAATGGTACATAGAGGATAAGGATGACCAGCATCTCATAGTGGCATTGAAATTCTTAGAATTAACAAAAGCGAGGGAGATATTGGACAAACTTGAAACACGAGCCATCAATATTCAAACGTGCCCTGAATTAAAGCAGTTAATTGAGGAGGAACAGAAGTTAGTGCAGGAGATTAGCGAGTTACAGTCGGTGGTTGAGAAGGAAACGCGATCTGGACAATCGCGATCCGTGACTCCGGAAGATTTGACAGGAAAGGGGAATGAATTGAAAGCGCTCCGGGTGAAATTAATGGAAAAATGTAAGGACCCCGGGTTGACCCGGATCACCAAAGAGTACGATCCCATCCCTGATTTCCAGCAACTATTCAAGGAGGACCAAGTAGTAATTTGGGAATTCATCTACTTACCCAATTGGGCTTCTTATCAAAAGAACTTCAAAATTCTGGTGTGGGATAAAGAACTCTCGATGGAAGTGTATTTGAGTAATCCATTCGATAAAGACTTGCTGCTGAAAGTATATTCAGAATTCCATGATTATTTGTCCAAGGAGAAGTACAAAGCTGCGTTAGAGAAATTAAGCCAACTCCAAAAACTCCTAACCGATTCAATTCCGGAGGTCCTTCTGAAAACATTGGAGAATAAGAAGAAATTAATCTTAATCCCGCACGATATCCTGCATCTCTTTCCTTGGGAGATTATCGAAAACATTGGATTGAAAATCCCGGTAGTGCGCAGTTATTCCCTCGGCTTGCTTCGGTCGTGCATGAAACGCGAACGCAAAACAAAAAATATTCTGCTCATTGCGAATCCGAATTTCAATCTAAAGGGGTGGAATTTGCCGGGGGCCGATCTAGAAATAGAGTCCATTCGGAAATTACTCAAACAATTAGGGCTTAAATTTGAAATCCTTCAACATGCGGAAGCAGTGGAACCCGCCTTTAAAGATCTCATAAATAAGGAATTTGGGATCATCCATTTTGCGGGTCACGGTGTTTACGATCCGACAAAGATGGACCCCTGGATGAGCGGCTTATTATTTTATCGCCCCGATGGCTACGATATTAGGACGGTTACTGAACTCGTGACCCAAGGATTCAAAGGGACCCCTCTCTGTATTTTAAGTGCATGTGAAACGGGAAGGGCGGAAGTTTCTCGAGGTGATGAACTAGTAGGCTTAATTCGAGGATTGACCTTAGCGGGTGTTACTAGTATTATTGGCACCCATTGGTTATTGCCAGATGACGTCGCACCGGTTTTTATGAAAATTGTCTACGAGAATTTACTTAAAGGACAGGATGTGTGCCAAAGTCTCTTCGAAGCCAGAAAGGCAGTGCATCAAAAATTTGTCCATCCACTCAATTGGGGCATCTACACCGTTTTTGGAAATCCCTTTAAAAAAGTAGCAAATTAATTTTTTTTTACTAACTTTTTCTTTTTTTTCAGATTACAATTTTAGAAATGAAGGATCTATGGATTTACTGAAAATACGTAAGGAGAAATATCGCCAAGACCAAATACATTTTGAATATCTTTTAGCAAAGGGGCTTCATCCTATAGAAATTGCAGATAATTTAATACATATAATGTTAGAGGTAATGACCGAAGGTATACGAAATCAATATCCAACTGCATCAAATGACGAAATTTCAAGAATATTACGCCAAGAAATTGAAGCATATGAACAACTGAAAAATAGGCGTAAGAAGCGATAACATGGCGGAATTTGAAAGCATCATAAAGCGGATAATAATAGCCCTAGAAAAATATAACTCAAATATGTAATTATTAGAGGATTGGGAAAAAATAGACCGCCTATAATTATTCTAGGACTGGGATATTATGTTTTTTGCACATCTCTCTGAAGATTTTGGGCCATACGGAAATCTCCACCTCGCCTAGGTGCGCTTTTCGGAGTAATAACATGAAAGTTCTCGACTGGCCAATTCCACCACCGATACTCAGAGGGATTTCATTTTTCAGAATGGCTTGATGGTAGGGATATTTTAGGAAATCGAGTTGTCCGGCAATCTCCAGTTGGATTTTGAGTTGTTGGGCATTGATCCGAATCCCGCCGGACATCAATTCGTGGCGGCGGCGCGTCACGGGATTCCAGACCAAGATATCCCCGTTGAGACCGTGCATCGGTTTGCCGTCCCCAGAAACGGTGGGGGTGGTCCAATCATCATAATCCGCCGCCCGCATTTCATGAGGATACCCGTCTTTAAGCACATAGCCAATGCCGATGATGAAAACGGCAGGCGCATATTCTTGTACAAGTTTGGTTTCCCGTTGTTTACGAGGTAAATCCGGATATCTATCCAAAATCTCCTCTGCATGAATGAATTTCAATTTTTCTGGCAAGGAGGGATATTTTTTGGTTTTTAACTGCGGAAATAACCTCTGAATCTGGATTTCTGCCCCTTTTATGACTTTCCATAATTTTTCCACTACTGATTTGAGAAAATCGACAGTCCGTTGGTCCTCTGTAATTGCTAATTCCCAATCCCATTGGGCTACGTAAGCACTATGGTCATGATCTAGGAAATAATTTTTGCGCACCGCGCGCATATCCCCCAGAAGCCCCTCACCTGGTTTCATTCCGAATTGCTTTAGTGCCATGCGTTTCCATTTAGTGGCGGCTTGCACGATCTGCGCATCGATGGGATGCTTTTCATTATCATTCGAAATATGGAATTGAATAGGTGTACGCGAGCCATCCCGATCTAGAAGGTCATTTATTCCACTCTCCGCATCCACGATTAACGGGCATTCCACCCGCATCATATTGAGTTGTTTACATAGCCCTTCTTCGATATAATTTTTCACAGCGGTTACTGCTTTTTGCGTATCTTTCGGATTTAATAAGGGCTCATAATCATTCGGTAGAATTTTATCTAATTCGGCATAGTCTCCAATACCGGGACCCGCCAAGTCCGCCTTTTTGCTTTTCTCGCTCATTTTTGGTCTCTCACTTAAAAATTTTAGGAATGCTTTGAATTATTGAGTTATTTTCTTATTTTCTTATTCTTGAAAATAAGCTTATAAAAACGTTATCTAAATGATTTCATAATGAAAAGGGGACAATAATACAGAGTTTTATTCGACTTTTTTTATAGTCACTTCATCCCCATCTTTCACGGCAGTAAGGACGCGGGCATTACCGAGAACCTTTCCAAAAATATTGACAGGGCTGGCGGCAACCGGCTTCTCCCCTTTGCTGGCGGGAGTGCGTCCCCAAAAGATGCACATGCTTCGTCCGACATTCCAATAGCCAATTTCCCCTACCTCGACATTGGCGCGGGCTTCCGGTTCTAAGGGCTGCTTTAATGGAATGCCGAAATAGATTTCTTCACCCCAGATACTTACTTCACTTTTAATCGGAAGGATTTCCCACATTTTCTTTCCCGTTGGGGTTTCATAGAGTTCTCCAGTTAATTCAATCTTGGCATTCTTAAAGCTGATTTTGATTTTCTTTCCCATTTTCATCATCTACTAATTCCATTTTCAATATAATTTGGTATTTATTCTAATTAAATATTGTTAATCATTCGGGTGATTTTTGGATTAGAGATTCGGGTAGGATTCGCGTTAATTCTTGGATTTTATTAAAAAAACTATCGGAACTAATTATTTTGCTATCAAATAATAATGCTGAAGCACAATGAAGGGAATCAAAAAAAGTCAAGCCTTGATAATCCGTTCGTAATTTCTGCGCTAGGATTAACGTAGAAGAGGTTAATGGCAGTTCCGTTAAATTTGGGAATTCTACAATATGGGTCATATCTTTGGCAATTTCCATATCGACGACTTTTTTGCTTCGTAATAAGAGTTCCAATTCCAGTAATGCACTAGTGGGAATTTTTATGTCTTTAAGATTATTGAGTTGGATTTCTTGAAAGATTTCGAGAGCAATTTCATGTAAATTATCTTTATCAGATAAGAATCCGATAAGTAAGTCGAGTTCAATTACTGGCATTTCAAGGCACTTCTCGTTCTAGTAATTTATCAGCCTCGTGTTCCAGTTCTTCATACTTAAGATTTAAGTTTGAATGTCGCCCTTTTAAGAATTTAAAAGGATCGCGTATTACTGTAATTATAGCTCTATCTGCGCCGTATTCAATCCAATGAATCCTGTCGCCTTTTTTTAAATTCAATTTCTTTCTAATGTGTTTAGGAATAGTTGTAAGGCCCTTATCACTTATTTTACTGATGTTCATTTTAATCATAAATTCTTATATTTCTTAACATTTAAATTTTCTCTAAGAATTTATTTTTTTTCTAAGAATTCAAAATCAACGAAGAGCGGAATATTCGATTCTTGATGAAGCTTATATGAAATTATTAATTTTAAATTTAATTTCCATGCAGGAGAAACATGGCAATCTTAAACCAGAATGGCATATTAGTGGCGCCCAACCAGGCTGTCAGCGGAAAGGTTAATCCCACCACAAAGCCTATGTAAAGACCCAGTGCAATCCCGATTCGCCATGCAAGCTGGGTTTTCGTAATTTTCAGGCGAATATGGGGAAATTCTGCCCCGACCGAATATAAGGAACTCACGATAAAATATCCCGTCCACAAATTTAGAATCCAAACGGTGAAAGTTAAATAGGTGCCCAATTGATAGATATTCCAGGCACGGGAAATATTCGTCACGAGCATCCCAAAAAGAACAATAGCGGCCGGGAGAAAAAAGAGGTTGTTTCGGGTAAGATACAATCTGCTAAAGGTTCTTACCCTCTTTTTTGAACTATTATCAAAATTTTTCTTTTGTTCCTTTACAGTATGTTTGGTGGCATCGTCTTGAAGGATTTCATTAATCCGTTTCGTGATGCCTCTGCCTGGTATGAACGTGAGGAAAATTAAAGAAAGAATCAACATGGCTACCATAAAAATAGCGAAAATCAGCTCGCTAGAGACGATCCTATCGGCAATGATGTAGATGGCAAAGCGTGTCCAAAGGAGGTATAATTCGAATCCACAAAGTAAAGGGAGGGCAAAGCTCGCCAAGAAGATGAGTGTTTGCTTCTTACTGCTCCGTTGAGCAAATTGTTCCGTAACTCGTTTGAAAAATAGGTGCGGATGAATTAACCAATCAATTAGCAGATTATAATGAAAATTATTTTCACCACTCATCAAAAATCACCGTTTAAAACTGAAAATCCCAGATTTATGGCGCTATTTTCAATCGTATAATTTTGAGGAGGAAGCAATTTAGGACCAATGAACACCGAATTTAAGGTCCCAAGGGGTTCTAAACCTAACGTCAGTGCACTTAACTCATTATTTGCGCTGATATTGAGTATCCCTGACGAGAAAGAAAGTAAATCTTCATCGTTAATGGCTAAATTCGTTAAGTATTGGGTGAAAATTTGGGTAATGGCATTGGTGCGATTGAAATGCAAGGTTAATTGCCGCCCTTGAAAATTGATTTTATAGCCATTCAAATGCAGTTCTATTGACTTGCCACTGGCGGTGGGTTCGACCAGTGAGAAATGCAATTCCGCCCCATTGGCATGTTGAACATAAAGAACATTCCCCGGTGCATTCCCCAATTGTCCGCTCAGGTAGGTTTGCCCATTATATTGAAAAAGAGGTGTTGAAATGGAAATATTCGGGGCATATTGTGCGGGATAGAGAACCGTAAACCAGCCAGTAGCCCCATTTACGGTTCCTAAATATCTTAGGGTGGTGCCTTCTTCTAAGACATACATGATCGGGCTATACCAGCCATATGGTTGCCCATATTCCGCCGAAGTTCCGGCAGTGATGTTTTGTAACTCGGACCAGGGGCCGAATCCATAGACGCCGAGATTCCCATCCGTGAAATTTGTTTTTACACATCGGATAAATTCTTGTATTTCACTCTGATTAATTGGGGTGGAAGAATTATCAATGGCTAGGGGGGTATATTTCGGCATCTGCCAGAGTACTGCTACATTATGCATCCCACTTCCGCCCCAAAAGTCAGAAACAATCCAGTACCGACCGGTGTCATTTGAATTTGAGGGAATTGTTAAATTGAGATCAGCGAATCCGTCATTTCGAAAATTTGAGAAGACCAATTCGCGCTCCAATTTAGCCCCGTAATAGGTATTAGCGGCTCTGGCGCAGGACCCGAGATAGCCAGCTGCCCATGAACTCGAGCTAGGATTAATTTTCCCTTGAGCTTTATTATCGATCAAAACCACATTATGACTATAGGAGGATAGAAAATACCGACTCATTTCATCCATGGTGTAGGTATAGCGCCCCGGGTCTAAAATTAATCGCCGATTAAAGGTAGCAATTTCGATACACCCGAAGTCATAGTGGGCATGATAAAATGCACCAAACACGCCTCCATCCAGTAGAGAGAATAAAGCATCCGCATCATTCCAGCTACTCCGCGAGACGAAGAGCCCTGCATCTGGAAACCGGACATTCAGCCGTGGCGGGGTTTTTCCGAGGATGGGATCGCCATTCGCATCAAAGTAATTCAGTTCGTAATTGTTACAAAGCTGGGATCCTATCCCAATATCGGCTTTATGCGAATTCATGTGGGAATCACCAAAAGTAGTTGAATAATAATCGGGCATAGTATTATGTAGAAGAAATACGTATAATTTACCTATTTTCTCATGCAAACTGCTTGGGCTCGTAATATAGTCGTACTGCTGATCAATGAGCAGTGATCGACCTAATCTGCCCGTCGCTACTCGATGATAATTAATGGCCTGCTCACGAGATCCTCCATCCGGAAAGAAGGTATTATCAAGTGAATTTTCTAATTGGGTCCACGCAATTACTTGCCAGGAATCCATCAGGGTGATTTCCGGTAGATAGGAGCAGAGTTCAATTAATCCTCCCGATTCGATAAACGCCCAATTATATTGAATCTTATGAAAGTCGGCAAGATAACGTCCATGATCAACGAGAAAGCGCAAAAAGATATAGCAAAATTCAGGGGTGAATGCACTACTATTTTTAATGGCATCAATCGCACCGAGAACATTCGGAATCCGAATTGCGGAATCAATAGTACGCCAGGAATACATGGTTCCCACCGGTTCTTTATTAATAAAATCAGTCACTAAATCGACCAGTGCCTCCGCGTAATATTCAGCCGCAGATAAATTTCCTATTTCAATATTCCCGAGATAACATCTCGCCAGATCCCCTATCCAACCCCAACGACTCAAGCACCAGATCCATTCATCATCTTTCGCGTTCGGATTATTATGCCAATTGGTATCATAGATAATTCGCCTATTTACCAGTTTTAATCCCGATTCAGAGCAGTTAAACATCCTATAGGTCTCTTCATTTACGGTAAAAATTCGGTGAATTACTAGATCCGCATTCTGCATCTCTTGAGTCAAATTGTAGCTTGAAACTTTCGAATAAGGCTCTAACGTGCGATGTGTAAAATAGTTCCAGAGGAATAGTTTCGCCCCCGTTAAATTCCCAGTAGCGGCTGCCATTTTTATATCGACTAATTGGGGATCATCACTTCTTAAAAGTAAGAAGAGATCGTTTGACACAGAATTATTTAAGGGCATCAACGGGTAAATTACTATAAATGAAATTGCAGAAAGCAGAACCACTGCCCTCAATAAGTGAAATTTTTTCATGAGGTCTCTGTAAAATCTTTATCATGATTCATTAGTCAATTATTTATTTATTCATCTATAAATTTTTTTTGTACAAATAAAAAAGGAGACAATTAGTGCCTTGTTACATCTTTATTTGTGATTAAAAAAATTGGTGTGACCAAGTAATTGTTGCTTGAAGAGGATGAACCCGAGGGCAATTGCCGCAAGTAAGGCAATCACGGTTGCAATAAGAGAGAAGCCTCCGATAGACGTGTCAGATGAATAGTTGATAATCAGATTATAAATACTTCCACCAGAGTGACATACTACCATTATTGCATAATATCCCGTTTGAGTTGGGGTAATGGTAATGCTTTCATTAATTCCATTTCCTACCAACTCACTGGTGCTGAGGTAACCATTATAGTTCGCGGCTCCGCCTGGATCTAAATAGTAGATATATAGATCCAAATCTGCTGTAGAAGAAAAACCCAGAGAAATCTGATACGTTGAGGAACTGGATAAATATGCCCTATAAAGTTCAATGGAATCTAACCATTCACTGCACCCTCCAACAGAGACAGTTCCAATAGTAAGAGTAGAGGAACCAACTTCCCATTCGATAGTAATCGAACCAATAGCTAATGGTAGAACTGCTGGATGATAGAATTGAGAGATATTTGGTCGAAAAATTACCCAATCCAATTCAGCTTTTCCTCTCGTAGAAGACTCTACGTACCACGAATAATTGTCATAGATATATAAATCAAAATCATAAGAATAACTCATAGGTCGCAACCAAACTACCTGATAATATAACTTTGAAGCTAAATTAGCAGTTGTATAGTAACAAGGTTTGAAATCAAAATAACAAAAATCCTCTAAAGGGGTATCAGCCTGGAGAATTTCCGGATTGTCTGCATCGGTCGATGACCGGGAGTTGAGCAATCCATTTGTGGATGTGGATATTAGATTCTGATTTCGCTGCTCAGGTAATCCCACTAGAATGGTTCCAATGCATAAACTCATAAAAATAATAATTGTTAAGATGTGACAATTTAGAATATGTGATAGTTTTCTCATATGATGGCACCTCGGTAGGACTTATTTCACGATCAATTCGTCCTATAAAAATTTTGTTTTCAAGTGAATTTGGTTCAAGATTCAAGTATTATTAGAAATAAAAAGACAAAAAAATTCATTCTATCTTGGTATTTTCAGGGGGAATAAAGCTGAGAACCGGTTAGAAATTCAAATTTATTTATACAAGTAATCGATGATTATTTTTTCTAACGCACCCCGGTTTTCCGCGGGATTCAGGTAGCAGGCGACGATCTCTTCGTGCGGAAGGGATTCCACAATTTCTATCATTTTATTGATAGCAGCAATATTGAGTTTAAGGGCAGTTTCAACAGGCATGCGTTCGGGATTAATATCGATGCCAAAATATTCTTTATAACCCATAATTTTAAGCACGTATAATAAGGCCAATGTATCCTCAATCCCTACCACTCCGACATTCAAATCCTGATCGTAATTTCCGAGTGGCTGACTATTCCAATGACTGTGTACCAATTTTCCATATTTCCCAATAAGGCTGAATGCAGCAGCCACTGGTTCAAATCCCATACGAACATGTCCAATTTCCGGATTCAATCCGACCAAGCAATGCCCATCCCTCAGAACCTTGCGATTTTCTTCATTTTTAAGCTTGGATTCGATGCGTTGGGCGGCAAGAATGCCTTCTGCGGTAGTGCGATAAATATTATTGGGAGCGGGCTCATACGGTTTCGGTTCAAGAGCAATTCGCACCCCCGGCACCGTCTCCAGTGCTGCCGCCATGGCATTTTCAAAATTATCCCACATCCAATTATAAAATGTCCCTAAGGGATATGTATATCCATCAATCCCTGGCCATGATATACAAAAATCCGCCCCTATTTCTTTAACTAATTTTAAGCCTCCAATTGCAATATCAATGGCTTCTTTCCGAATCACGGTATTCGGATTAGAGAGCGAGCCAAATTCGAATTTCTTATCAAAAAAGTGACTGAAGGCAATGC
>CAYGYC010000095.1:0-10994 GCA_964353755.1 uncultured archaeon
CTTGGATTCAGGTAGCGTTTCTGTGGTTAATGGAAGATAAAATTAATATGACCTCCTTTGAAAAATATATCTATTACGTTGAATGAAGAAATGCTTCAATTGCTTGAAAAAATTATTGAGAACGATAAAACTAAGAAATCGCGTTCCGCAATCATATCCGATTCATTACATGAATATATTTTAACCCACTATGCATTCTTATTACAAAAAAGTATAAATAATCTTGGACCCTCGATTCTTTCCCAAATCCAGATAAGGAAGAAAATGATGAAAGGTCCGTCTTTTAGATTTCTACGAAAATTAAATGTAAATGTGGAGCCTTGGAAAATCATTGAATGAGAAATCTAAAACAATATATAATTATCAAACCGATGGCTATGATCGTTCAGGAATTAAAATTCCTGATTTTCCAATAATAAATCTATTACTGGAAAAACCAAGTGGGAAAAAAATCGCAGGTCCGGCTATAATAGATACGGGGTTTGACGGACCTCTCTTTGCTAATGAAGCAGTAACTTTTTTTTTAGTGGATGTTCCTAAAGAAGAAGAAAAGGTAATTGGTGGATTTGGCACAAATGAATTTTCATGCGAACTATTTAAAGTTAAAGCTTGTATAGTGGATTCTAATCAAAAAATTGTAAGTTCCTTAGGTCAAATCTTCATTTTTATTCCTACCGACCTTAACTATCTTTCTGAATATGCTATTATTGGTCGAGAATTACTAAATACTATTCAAATTTGTTTAGATGGTAAAAAGACACTCTTTATTCCATAAAGTGGTTCTTAGTGGTTGGGGTCGATACGCCCGAATGAACCACAATAGCAAAAGTTTTTACCTTTAAGATTTTTGAACGGATACAAAGATCTTCTGAGATTTATCTGTTCAAGCTATAATTAACAAGAAGGTTATAATTCTCCTTCATGATCCTTATGTCCCAAAACATAAGTCTCCTAATTTGTCGTGCGACTATTTTTTATTTATCCGTGAAGATAATTTATTTAAGATATGAAAACTAGATTCTGTATAAGATCTCACTAGTTTAGAGTAAAAAGGGAAGTAATATGACTATTAAAAATATTATTATAAAAGTTCCAGCAGAGATTTCTGAGAAAAAGGTCAAGATTCATGTCGCTGCAGGTTTATTTAACGAGGGGGAAATTACTTTAAAGCAAGCGGCTGATCTGGCGGAAATACCGCTTTGGGATTTCCTTCATGAACTCGGGAAACTGAATATTTCTTTTACGAACATAAGTGTAGAGGATCTAAAAGAAGAGCTCGAGGATTCGACTTGAAAATTTCGAATACAGGACCCCTTATAGTCCTTCATGAGACATCTCTTCTCTGGCTCTTAAAAGAACTTTACACTGAAATACTAATTCCCAAAGCAGTTTATTCTGAATTAATGAAAAAATCTGAAGGGCAAAAGATAGTTGACACCAAATGGATAAGAGTTGTTGAGGTTCAAAAGTCAGACATTTTAAAAATGCTAACCAATTTACTGGATGAAGGTGAAGCCGAAACAATTACCTTGGCCAATGAAAAAAAAGTAGCAATTTTACTTGACGAGAAGAAAGGGCGTAAAATGGCTAAGTCTCTCAATTTAAAAATTCAAGGAACGCTGGGAATTCTTATTAAAGCTAAAAAAAGTGGATTAATTACTTCTGTAAAAGATTGCATTCTAAAATTCATGACTACGGGTTATTATCTCGATAAAGAATTAATCAATGAAGTTTTGAAGAAAACGGGAGAAAACGAACCATAAATCCTCTCGATTCTATGATTTTAGTTCTATTCAGAATAATAGACTAATTGTACGCAGGAAGAATTTGAGTCAGATAAAGTGGATTCTAATTAAAAAATTGTAAGTTCCTTAGGTCAAATCTTAATTTTTATTCCTACCGACCTTAATTATCTTTCTGAATATGCTATTATTGGTCGAGAATTACTAAATACTATTCAAATTTGTTTAGATGGTAAAAAGACGCTCTTTATTCCATAAAGGAGTTCTCAATAGATTACCTCAATTTTATACTCCTATTTTCTCTTTTGTGAGACTTATCGGTTCAAGCTATAAGGTTTGGCGTTCAATTTTCCCATTCGGGGATACTTCATGGAAAATTTCTGCCTGGAATTTATAAATTTTCGTGTCCTTATCCATCCACATGTCGGGAGGCATATTGGCTTTCCAACAAATCCACTCCAGGAATTTCTCGGAATCCCACCCCTCTTCTACAGCCACCTGTGGCAAGAGGAGACCTTTATTCCACCCATGCTCGATGATTAAGCCATCCTTGCCGATCTCAATTTGGCTGGGATAATCTTTTACGGATTTAACTTTAATGAGTGTGGGGGGCGTGAGGATGCTCACTTCTACGACGATATTGTTCAATTCATTAGGTTTGACTGGTGAAAAGCGGGGATCATGGATCGCGGCATCCACTGCCGAATCAATCGTGGCGTTAATAAGCGGAAAATCGGGATACGGCCTTCCGATACACCCTCTCAGCTGTTTTTCCCCCTCGGCGAGCTTTTCGAGGGTCACAAATACCCCTGACTTTTGTTTAAGCGATTCTTTCGCTTCCGGGGGCACTTTCAGTTTATTCCCCGCCGTTACTATCGTTTCGACGACTTTCCGAGCCAGTTTTACGAGGAATTCGCCTTCTTCATCGCTAAACACATACTCCATGAGTATCACCAGTTTTTAAAAACTAGGTTCCTTATTCTAGGTAAATAGATTTTCTATCTCATAAATCAGATGATCTTTATGAAAATGGATCCTACTGAACGCATCTTGCGCTGTATTGAGGGAGAAATTCTCGATCGGGTTCCGCACATGGAACTGGGCTTTAATGTCCTCCCGACCGTTAACTTAACCTTGTATATGGATAAACTGCCGCAGAGGTTGGTCAATTGGCTTCAGAAATTGAAGATTTATGAGAATGCCATCCAAGCTTCTAAGGAACATCTGGGCTTATCAGATCCTATCCCGAAAACGATTACTCGAAGAGTATTACGCATTGATCAACTTGCGAAAGGATTAGTTTCCTTCCCTACGTCTTTGAAATTCATGGAAACGTTTAATCCCTTTCTGTTTAAAATTCCTATGCGGCTAGGAATAGATATGGTTCCTACGATGGGATTTCCGTCCGCCATCGTCAGAGGAAAGCTTCGGCGAAGAAAGAAGGTATTTTTCATTTCTGAGGATTGGTATTTAATCGATGTGGATGCGAAAGGAGATATACGCGGGTTAGAACCCTTCTATTTAAAGCCAGAAGACCAAATGGAGCATTTAATTCAAGCGTACCGTGAAGAACCGCAAGATGAGAAAATTGAGTATATTGGGAAATTGCAGAAATCAGTGGAAGGGAAATTGGCATTAGCTCCCATATTTAATGGGATTTTTGAAAGCTGGCACATCATCTGGGGTCTTTCAAACATGCATATTTTTTTCAGGGATTTTAATAAGGAGTACAGAAAAGGGCCGCCTTATGGAGCCTATAAGCGATTTCTGGAAGAAAAATCAAAATTTATTGCCGCCTTTACCAAACGCCTCGGCGAAAAAGAGATCAAGTTTGTAACTATCGTGGAAGATGTATGCGAAGATCACGGCCCTTTTTTACGAACGGACCAGTACCTGAAATTCTATGTCCCAGAAATTAAACGGATCGTGGATGCTGCCCATAAAGTAGGGATTAAAGTCTTATTCCACACCGATGGTCGATTTAAAATTGAGAAGGCTGAGAAACCGTGGGAATTTCTTGATGCCATTCTAGCAACTGGAATCGATATGCTTCATGGATGCCAACAGGATTGTAATAATTTAGAGGAATTGAAAGAATATGTTGGAAGCAAAGTCACGTTGGTCGGGGGAATATCCTGCGTCGATGTGTTACAGCATGCTAAAACGCCCCAAGAATTGTATTATCAGGTGGGAAAAGCGATTGAAACCTTGAAGAAAGGAGGCCATTATATCATTGCCGCCGACAATGGCTGGCATACCGGGGTGGCAATGCAAAATGTTCGCTGGTATATGAAAGCTGCCCGGTATTTTGGAAAATATTAAAAAATTGAAAATGGATTGATGTTAAAACTTCTTTCACTCTTCCTCATAATATGGGGTATCCGAGGATTCATGCCCTTTAATGAGGTCGATAATGTCTGCCGTTGATTTAATAACGAAAAATTCCCCATTGCTTTTCGTGGCAATGGATTCCGCGATCCGGCGATGGCGGGGGCCGCGCATTTTAGCATTTTCTGGCCACAGCACAACCGTATAAATGCCGGAATCACGCAGCTGTGCGCTGACATCCTCAATTTCTTTTTCAAGCTGATTATAGTATTGACTATTATGAAACGCGGGCGGCGCATTCTGGGATATCGGGACATTGGCCCCGCCATCGGTAAGCACCACCAAGACGGGGACAATGTCTTTATTCCGTTGAACTTCGGTTCGTAATACTTCAAGACCTTTCTGAAGGCCACTGGCCAAGGGCGTCCAGCTGTCCGATTGAACGCATGAAAGTTTTTCAATAACACTAGGGAGATTAACCGTGGGATACTGAAGCACAACGGATTCATAACCTTGGAATACAATGAGTCCCACTTTGTCCCGATTTTGATACGCATCATCATGCAGGGAGAGAATGACGCGTTTCATTTGCTTTAACATGCGGAACATGGATCCACTAGCATCAAGCACAAAGAGAATTGAAAGCGGTGCTTGATATTCATAGATTTTTTCCCTGATATCGGACATATCTAAGTTTATCGCTAACTTACTTTTCCCGGCTCGTATTTTTTGAAAGGGGGCGCCGGCACGAATGGAAGCGTCTAACGCAATGCTATTTGCCTTTTCTTTCGGGATTTTATAGGCAATATATTTGCCTTTAATTTGAGTTCCATGTCTCCGAATGCGTTTGCCTAGCGAAAACGTCCGTCTTTGGGCTGCTACATTTTTACGCCCCAGTTTGAAAACATTGCTGGCGCTAGCAATACGAGCTAAGTTATCTAACGGTTCCCGCCATTTTTTAGGTTCATAATTTTGGTCTATCGAATTGGGGTGACCATCCCAGCCATACAGGTCGCCCTCCTGTTTGTTAGTGGGGACATCGGTCTCTTGGGATTCTTGGGGCGATTCATCGGAGGATTGTTCAGCCGGTAAAAACGAAAGCGCGTCAGCGGTTGCGTCTTCAGATGCTACTTCATTTTTTTTTTATCTGCTTCTTCTGAGGCAACTTCTTCCTCGGAAGGAGTGTCCCCTGTGGCTTCAGAATCAATATTTTCCATCGCTTTTTCTAAAGCGGATTGAATTTGTTTGATAATATCTTCGGGTTTTGCCACACCGAGTTTCCCCACCCGATGCATGAGTGCCAGGATCGCCGCTTTTTCGATATCTTCGCGAGTAACCACATTCCTGCCGCTCAGGGCTGCCAAAGCTTTAGCACACCGCAGGATGGTTATTTCGCCCCGATGTGTTTCCACTTTAAGATCCAAACATAACTTAACAATGGCTTCCATTAATTTTGAGGGAACAGTCACCTGATTAACGATTTCTTTTGCTCTCATTATGCGGTCTTGCAGTTGCTTTTCACTATCTTTGAATTTTTCTCGAAATTTGGTAGGATTCGTATCGAATTGTTCTACACGCTTTAAAATCTCTAACCGCTTATCAAAATCGGAAACAGTGACAACATCAACGGTTAATCCAAGACGATCCAGAATTTGTGGACGCAATTCTCCCTCTTCGGGGTTCATACTCCCAATTAAAATGAATTTAGAGGGATGTGAAACAGATATTCCCTCTCGTTCTATAGTATTCATACCCATTGCGGCTGAATCCAAAAGGTCATCAATAATATGATCGCTTAATAAATTGATTTCATCCACATAGAGAATATTACGATTCGCGGCGGCTAAAATTCCCGGTTCAAGTGCTCGGATGCCTTCACGAATCGCGCATTCAATATCGAGGGATCCGACCACCCGATCTTCGGTGACCCCTAACGGTATCTCCACCACGCGCATTTCCTGTTCTTCTATGTCAAGTTGATCCCCATTGTTTTTTCTCTCTCTGCAGACAGAACACAAGGTCTCCTCATTGTCCGGGTCACAATTGAAGGGGCACCCTTTGATAACTCTTAATCGCGGAAGTAATTTGGCTAACGCCCTAACTGCCGTTGATTTTCCAGTGCCGCGCTCCCCCCGAATTAATACCCCACCAATAAGCGGATTAACGACATTCAGAATTAATCCCAATTTCATTTGATCTTGTGCCACAATGGCTGAGAACGGGAATACTCTCATCGTCAATTTTTATTACCTTCACTATTTACTCAAAAATAATCTTATAAAAAATTTAATAAATTTATGTGTAGAGAATCTTCATCAAAGGATAAAAGCGAAAAAGAATCGATTTTTGCATCATGGCTGAAATTGAAGGCGATTGAGGATGATTCCCGGAGAATCTGCAGATCAAGGACTGAATTGTTATAAATGCGGAAAGCTCGTTAGAAACATTCATCTCTGCAAAGCTCAAGGCTTTTCTCAGATAATTTGTGATGATTGTTGTAAAAAACTTTTACAAGAAAAGCAATGTCAACATCGGGAATGTGGACATTATCGTGGGCTTTAAGGGGAAAAAGATGATTTACTTGGGGATAACTATTGCTCCCACAGGACATGCATCAACACAATTCAAACAACCAATGCAGCGCTCATACGTGAGTCGTATTTTGGCATCGGAATCCAGCTCAATCGCATCCACTGCACATAGCGACTTGCAAGCCCCACAGTGAATGCAGACGTTAGTGAGGATTTCGATAATTTTGCCCCGCTCAACTTTCACCCCTTCCATTTCGAAAGCGCGTCTAATTTCTTCACATTTTTCGTCCGGAACCTCTATCAAGAAGACGCCTCCCGCGTCTTGCACATTGGCGCGCAAGATATTGATTAGAATTTGATGTTCTAAGATAATTTTTGCTGTTACGGGGCTGTTTGTCAAATTATGATCAAAGTGTAAAATTAATTTTTTCATTTTCATGACCTCCTAATGATGATTTTGCACCTTAAAATGGCGGAGCGTACTTTCAGCAGTGACAATCCCAATCACTTTGTTATAAGAATCAACGACCGGCAGCGCGGAGATGTCGTGCTTAGTCATTTCTTGGGCGGAAAAGTCGATCGGATCATCCAGAGACGCGGTATATACGCGTTTAGTGACAATTCCCGCCAAGTTATCAGCACCATGGGCAATCGCTCGTGTGACATCCCACGAGGTGACAATTCCCTTCAGTGTATTTTCTTCATCGACGATGACAATATGATTCGTGGCGTGTTCAATTAACTTTTTCGCCACATCATGGACTGTTTCGTTTAAAGTAGCCGTGATAGCCGGTTTAATATACGATCTGACCGTGGTTTTAGGCCGTATTTTCATGGGGTTGAAGACTCCAGTGGTTGGAAGACGTTCTACAGGCTCCGTCAAGAAAAATTCACCATTTTGAATCCACTTTTTGAGGATTTCAGCAATTTCTCTGGCAGTACTCAAACTGGATAAAGAACTTGTAGGCACACTTCTTCCATTAAGTTCTACTTTTCCGGATTTTAATTCCGCATAGGTAACCGATCGAAGCACGGGGCGCTTTCTGGCAGGGACGCCATAATCTAAAATATTGGTGGTGATTTCTGCATCACTAACTGCCGTTTTGCGCGCGAGCCCCTCATTTAAAATCGGAATGGGGATTCCAAGTCCCACATAAAGCGTGGTACCATATTTCGTAAACGAAGCCCCTCGTAAAAATCGCGGACTCATTTGCGGGCTTTTTAAGTTTGCTTTGACCATCAACGTGCCAAATCCATCAGTAGGACTATGTTGCGTCCCTTCTCCAATCACATAACCGATTCCGCCACCTAAAAAAATCCGAGTACCGATTCCAATGGTCTCATAATCCGGATCATTACACATTGGGCTTAAACATCCAGCCCCTGAATAACTCACATTTCGGTAATTTGATAGTAATTTACCCATGTAAGTATAAATATTCTCTTGCCGCCCATTGGTTGCCGCATTGTATTTCTGATATCCATTACGTGGATTGCATAGGATCGCTTGATTTAAATCATTCAGTGTAATTACAGTTTCCACTCTTTTGCCAGGATAACAATCTGTTCCATACGCGGTTGCACGTAGCTCAACCACTTTCCCTGAAATTAAATCCTCGATTACATGGCCTCCGCCGTATTCGAAAGGTTTAGTCTCACTCATTTTAGTGGCTCCAATATACGCATCGACCGCGGCTGTCCCATGATACGCCTCTACATCGTTTAACCAGACTTTCTCCATTTTAATTGGCGGGTCCGAATGCCCAAAATTTAAAAAGGCTCCGGAAGAACACATTGCCCCAAAAGTTCCTGTCGTCACCACATCGATTTCTTTAGCTGCTGCCTCTTCACCTTTTTGGTGCACTATCTCAATCATCTCTTCTGCCGTTACGACGATTGCATCACCGCGTCTAATTTTCTCGTTGATTTCCGTATAGGTCTTCTTCACCATGAACATTTTCACCTCAGGACCGAAAACGAACTTTTTTTAGTAAAAGAATAATAATTAGATATATAAAATTACTGGCAGTAATTACTGCCAGTAATAAAGAGCTTCAATTATTACTAACAGTAATAATGAATTATTCAGAAAAAAATTAACTCACTTAAATGAATTCGACAATATCCGCTAAGCCGAGTCTAATCAAAGTGTCCTTTTTAGGAATGCCATTGATATCCCAACCGCGTAATTCGTAATAAGAATTTAGGAGTTGGTCATATTGGCTTCGTTGGAGCATCTTTCCTTTGAAGGGACCTTTGGGGACGGGTTCATTAAAGGTACGATAGGGCGGATAATCATCCTTGCGGGTAATGCCGCGGCGTAAATTGATAGCGCGGGTTAAATTATAGATCGCTTCGGATCGTTCCATCAATTGTGGAAAGGTTGTTTCAACGCCCACACACGCGGTATAGAAATCAGAATAAATGCTTGGATCAATATCGAATTCAATCCACGGAAAGCGACAAGCTCCAAGACAATCCATGAGCGGACGGTAGTGTTGATGAAACATCACTAGCTGTGCGAGTTCTCTAGAGGTGTATTTTTTCCGTAATTCATGATAGGCGACCCAGGCGCGATTGTGATGTGCCCCAATATCCGCAGTGGCATATGCCAACGACATTCCCAATAAGGGACGGGTATCATATCCCGATTGCTCTAAGCCTTTACAATGCATAGCAAAATTAGTGCATTGCGGCCATTTTTTAATCGCCGCGAGAATTCCATCAGCAATGACACCTCCGGCCCCCTGTCTTTTTATCATTGCCTGTAGAATCTCCTGGGCTGCCGTTGCATTGCCCCAGACTAATTCGATCCCATTACATTCGGTCTTTGAGATTATTTTACGTTCATAAGCTTCCATTAGAAGACCGACCAGATTTCCCGCTGAAATCGTATCGATCCCTAATTCGTTACATAAATTGTTTAATTCAACAATTTCGGTGATATTTCTGATTCCGAGGTTGGAGCCCAGCATCACAGCACTTTCATATTGAGGACGGATTCGAGTTCCCTTGTCTGTGTTGGCAATTCCTTCGCATGCTATACTGCAATAGAGACATGAATGGGCATGCCACTCTGTATAAACTTCTTCAAACTTATTTCCGCTGATCTCTTTTGCATAATCGCAAACGGCATCTTGAAAATTGCGAACGGGGAGTACTCCAACTTCATTTACCCCTTCGACTAATCCAAGGGTCCCCTGCCGTTGCCAAATATCCGCCAATTTATGGGTTTTAAGAAAATTATTAGATGTTTTAAAGATTTCAAGTAATTTCTTGGGATTTGAAACGGGAATTTCTTTCTCGCCTTGAATTGCAAGCGCTTTAATATTTTTGGAGCCCAAAACGGCTCCCATCCCTGTCCGACCCGCAAATCGGTATTCCGATTGAATGGAAGCGCACCGAACTAAACTTTCCCCCGCGGGGCCGATAGTGCCCACCCCAAAACTCATATCGCCCAGGTCATGTTTTACCTCTTGTTCTGTCTGCATGGCCCCATGCCCCCAGTACGGAGCGGCAGATAAGAATTCAGGGTGATTATTTTGTATTTTTAGGAGAGTAGGGCGGGCGGCTTTTCCTGTGAGAATGAGAATATCAAAGCCCGTCTGTTTTAATTTTAATCCCAGATGACTTCCAATATTAGAATCCCCATAAATCCCCGTAGCCGGAGAAAGGCTGATGAAAGAGGTTTTCCCGGATCCGGGAACGAGTAAGCCTGTTAAAGGACCTGCTGCCATAATAAGAGGATTTTCAGGGCTTAAGGGATCTGTTTGAGCATTAGTCCGATCCCAAATGAGGCGTGCACCAAATCCTCGACCACCTATATATTTAACGGCAAATTGCGTACTTAGAGCATGGATTTTCACTCTTTCCGTGGTCAGGTTAATATCGAGGAGTTTACCCGCATATCCACCAAAACTCATTTTCTCTCATTTCCTCATATCTTCTAACTTTCTCTCATTTCCTTATATCTTTTCTTATATCTTTTCTTATCTCATTTTCTTATATCTCATTTTCTTATATCTTTTTTAAACTACGATAAAGGGATTTGAATTTAAAACCTTCTTACTATTAAGCAAGATTTTTCCTATAAAAACCATTCCAAAAACGCAAAAAAAAGAGATCATCCATCCTGTTGAAGGCGATTCAGAGCGCTATTTTTACGTCTTCATTGGTGGTAGATTTAATTGCTTTTTCTAGATAATCGCGGATATCACGCATTTTCAGTAAATTTTTATCATAGACATCTTTCAATCGAGAATATTTTAATTCAACATCTGTAACGTTTTTCTGTGCTAGGGCAATTTCATTTTGGGTTTCTTCTAATTTTTTCAATAATCCTTCTGCTTCCAGTTTACTAGAAATTTCTTGAAATTTTTGATAAAATTCTTTA
>CAYGYC010000095.1:11004-13528 GCA_964353755.1 uncultured archaeon
AGGTTGAAGTGACCCATTATTGATATCCTCGATTTCTTTTATCATTTTTTTTTCATCGCGCGCTTTTACATTTAAGCGAGGAACCGCATTTTTCAGTTCTTGCATTACCAATTTTAAATTAGGATAATTATCTTGCTCCGCAAAGAAAGTTTCGAGAGGATTGTTAATGTATTGGGTGAGATACTCACTACAACCTTGCCTGGCGAAAAAATAGCCATCCGATAAAAGTTTTTCAAATTTACGTAGGGGCTTCCTAAAGTACCCCAAAATTCCCTTTATATTTTGAATAATAACCTGGAGCTCGTTGGAAAGCGTAGTTCGTTCCGAAATTAATGGATTTCTATTAAATGAATTATACTTCTCTTCTAATTTGGATTTACTTTCAGTTAATTGAGTGCGTTCCGACTCAGTAACTTTTAAATCCTCTTTTTTTCCATCAATTTCCTTCAAGAGCCCTTGCATCTTATCGATTTGATCAAAGATATCTTCGTATATCTTCACATTCTTCAAGGCTTTATCTTCAATCATTGATTCCAAAACACGCCATTCATCGTGTAAACTTTTGATGTGATAGTTTAATTCTCGAATATTCACTTTGTAGGTCTGTCCTGCAGGGCCTCTTAATTTGGGGACCCATTTTCGTCCCTGTTGCCATAAATATTGGAGAAGGTTTTTGAGATTTAAGGAAAATTTGGTAATTTTATCGAAATAAAGTGGCTCTGAAGGGATTTCAAGTTCATTTAACCGATCGAGGTATTTTTTGGCTAAATTATCAACCGATTTACTGGTTACTTCATCTCGCTCGACCGTAGGGTTTCCTTCCGCTAAATTTTCACACGACCCCTTAATATCCGTCAAAAAGAGTTGGATTTTTTCAAGGATTCGTTGAATTTTTTTACGAACCGGCTCAACTTTTTTTTTGACCTTGTTGGAATACCAGTCAGGAAGGTCTTTCAATGGTATTTCGATCATGAATCTCACAAATTTTAGAATATCTACAGAGATAGGTATTTACTTTTCATTTCATCCTCCAACTCATCGCCCGTAGTAGAGTGGGTGGCCAATTGTTCAGAAAGATCCGCCATTAATGCACGCGCTGCTTTATTATCCAATTGACCCGCCAGCTGCGTTTTGAGTTGTTTAATGATAGAATTTCGTTCTAGCAATTCATTTTGGAGTTCTACCACCTTTTTTTGCCATACCTGAACCTCTTCGGAGGATGCGCCAGTTCCTAAACCGGAAGGAAGCCCCGAGGATACTGTCAATCGGGTGCGCAAATTTGCTATTTCCGCGTCGCGAGATAGGATATCAGATTGCAAAGTTTGAATTCGCGTTTCCAGTAACTCAACACGTGATAATTGCATATCTAAGGTAGAAATTTGGTCATCTTTTTCTTTAAGATGTTGCTCCAAATTACTTATTTGTGATTTGAATGTCTCTATTTTCGCAAGATATTCAGTCGCCCCACTTGAAAAATCTTTCCCCTCCACAATATTTTGCAGCATTTTAATTACTCCGTCTTGCTCCTCAATTTTTTTCCGAAGCACAACAACATTAGTTTCTGTACTAATATCTATGGTTGTGGTAGAGGGTTCCAAGTCTCGTGCTAACGTTTCAAAAAAGGTATCTACATCAGCTTGCACTTCAATTTTGTGATTAGTGAGGGCTTCGTATAACTTCGGCAAGGTTGTCAGAAAGGATTGGCCAATATTTGAGAGAACATCCCGAAAGGTTGTGGTTCGTGCATCAAATCTTTTCACAGGAAATTCAGAAAGAACGATTTCTGATCCTTTAGGCAGAACACGGAGGTATTCTTTGGGATCTTCTGAATAATCTAATAAGAGCGCGATAACAAAATTTGGTGAAATGTGGTATTTGGATGTAATTAACCCCGAAAAGAAGCTGCAAACATTAAGATCTTTTAAACGGAGTGATACTACATTTGCGTCCAGATTGCGCATCCTATGAGTACTCCCAATGCGCATAACTTCTTCATCGGTTAAAGTAACGCTCGAAGGATGTTTATGAATAAGAAAAAATCCTTCCTTATTAGTCCAACCAATTAAAACAATCCCTTTCGGCATTCTACTTCACCCTTAAATCTTGAATTTTTTGAAAGATGATACACTCATTTTTTTAAAAAAGATACTAACAGATAAAATTTAAGGTATTATTCTTATTATTTTTGATACAATCAAATATTTAATAAAGCATAGTTAAATCATTTGATTCAAACAATTAATTGTATCAAATCCTTAATAAAGGAAGGTTAAATCATAAACTTACAACTTATAAGTGAACTTGAATATTTAATATCATTGGAAACGGTATTTCCAATGTAATATAAAGGGTTTTTATTCAGAAAACCTACAAATAACTTATTACTGGTAAATTTCATTAAAATAATAGTAGGAATATAAAAATGAGGACAAAAATCAGCAGTTTACTCATTTTAAGCATGCTTTTTTTATCTAGTATGCTAATTATTTTTCAAGATTCACTCTTAGCGCCTAATAATTTTTTA
>CAYGYC010000096.1:0-2855 GCA_964353755.1 uncultured archaeon
AGAAAGACAGGAGATTCAGCTTTCTGAAGAAAATTAAGACTTTCATAATAATTCCGTTTTAGACTTCTCGTAGGCTTCGAAGATATTTTTAATGTGAGGAAGAAGAACCTTAAGATCATCGTATAATAAGAGCGCATCCCCTTTAATATCGATATACAGAACCATAAAAATTTTCTCATCTATTGTAGCACAAAGTAAATGTCCTTTTCCTTGCACATTGGTACCCACCAGAATCTCAGAAGAAGCTTTCATGGTCGCATATTTCAATTTATTAACCCAAATGGTGGGTGATTCCGCCTTCCAATCTTGAATCAGTTTGAAAAGATCTGATTTAATATCCCACGGAGTAGTTTGGAAAAATACTTTTCCATCGAAGCCGACTAGAGCAAGATCTGTTATTTCTTTGAATTTGTTAGAAAGTTCAGAATAAAATTCCGTCAACTGCTCATTGCGTTCATGTTCGACTTTCTCCTCAGGGGAGAGCGCACGATTGGATAGTAAACCCTCTTCATCGACGGATTTTCTGGCAGGAGGTTCTTTTTGAGTTCCTAAAAGCGGTTGTTGTTGCGGTTCTCTGAGTGGTTTTGATTGAGATTCAATGAAAGATCTTATTTGAGTACCCAGAAGAGGAGGAACCTGCAGTGGACGATTAAGATCCACCGCAACTTCACTGGGAACTGTTGGTCGGGGTTGTTCGATTTGCGCTTGAACCTGTGCAATTAAAGTTTCAAGGCGATCAATATGAACCTGTTGATCATTTCTTAGACGTTCTGAAGTTTCAAGCTGATGTTTTAGATCGTACAACTCGGTTTGAAGCGTGAGGATATAGGATTCATATGTTTTCTTCTGATCTAGCATTGCTTTAGCATCTGCAGATTTTTCCAATTGATTATATTTTTCTTGCAATTCAGCATATTCTTGCTTCTGTGATTCAAGAGTTTCTTCCAGATTGTCAATTCTTTCCTTTAATTTAATCGATTCATCAACCTTTGCTACTGCTTTTTTCTTCTGCTCTACACTGGAAATAGCACTTTCAATATTCACTTCTGATTTAAGATCTTCCATTGCTTTTTTTGATCGACTCAAATTCTTTTCCACCCTTTTAATTTCATTTTCTTTTTCTCTCAATTCAGACTTGAGTTTATCTATATCAGTTTTTTGCTTTTTTAAATCGGATTTGAACTTATCAACTTCAATAAGAGATTTTTCAAGTTCCCCTTTTTGTTTTCTGTTTAATGATTGGAGATCTTTTATTTTTTCCTCTTGATCTCGAAAGATGGATGATAACTGGTTTTGTTCTTCCACAGATAATTTCGTTTCTACAGATTCCATTAACGGTTTAATATCTTGATCTGCCCCTTTCAAGGTAAGTATTTCTGGTTCTAATTCTGAAGATTCTAGGGCTATCATTTTCTCAGTTAAATCGGAAATCTCTTTTTTCAGGATAGAAATGGTTTTGTCCTTAGTTTCTAGCATTTGTTCATATTTAGTTACTTCTGCAGAAACTTCTTTTTTAGAGGATAATTTTTGAATTGCCTCATTCTTTTTATCTAATTCTGCTTTTAAATCTTTGATCGTATTCTGAAATAAATTAACCCCTGTTTCAGCTTGCTCAAATTTTTTTGATAATTCATCTATTTTTTCAGCTTTGGATTTAATTTCCTCATCTTTTAATTGCAAAGTATTTTCTAAATCCAAAGTTGTAGTATTTAATTCCTGTGTTTCTAAATCTTTCTTATTAAACGATAATTCTAATTCATTAATTTTATTTTCTAAATTTTGTATCGTATTTTTAAACTCTGTAATAGATTCCTCTTTAGAGGTGATAAAAGATTGAGCTGTTTTTAAATTCTCGATTGCATCACTTATTTCTGTTTGATCCTCTTCAAGTTTTGAAGTTTGGTCCTTGAGTAATGCTTTTGATTCTTTAAGTTCCTTTTTTAATTCTTCAACTTTAGAATTTAATGAACTAATAGTTTGCTCTTTGGTTTGGAGACTTTCTTCTAAATTTCCTAACTTTTCACTAAGAGTATCTACTTTACTCTGCTTTTCTTTGACTGAAGAAGCTTTTTCTTCAATTTTTGAATGAGTTGTTGTTAAATCTTTTGTTAATGCTTTTATCTTCTCATCTAACTCATTATTTTTCTTAGTTAGATTATCAATAGATTCTTTTTTTTCCTTTAATTCTTGTTCAAGTGTCTCTGTTCCTAATTGCTTAATATTTTCTTCTAACTCAGTGTTTTTACTTTTTAACTCTTTATTTTCAGATTTTAATTCTTTATTTTTTTTGGTTGCATCCTGTATTTCGTGTTCATGTTTCATAGAGGCGCTTTTAGTTGAAGCTAGTTCCTTTTCTAATCTTGTGATACGTTCTTTGCTAAACTCTAATTCTGTTTGTTGTTTTTTAATGTGCTCTTTTAGATCATTAATGTTCTCCGTCTCTTCTGACATAGAATACCCTCAGGAATTAAGATTTCTTTTCTTTCCGTCAAATAATGCAATTTTTTTTTAAATTTCGTTGAAAGGTGCAGCTACCTACAAGACTATGGATTTTCTATAGGTGTTGATCTTCGTATTTTATATTATCTAATTTAATTTAAATCATTTTAGTTTTATTTTTACTTTAATTCTTCAGAAAAAGAAGAGACTTTTTGAAAGAAATAATTATTCCTTTGGAGTTTCTAAATGTTTTAGGATATTTGCAAGATCCTCTTGGATCTTTTTGCGAAAATCTGAAAAATCTTTATCTAAATTCTCGATTTTTGCTTCCAACGTAGAACTAGCTAAAGTCTTTTGAATAGTTTGAAGATCCTTTTTGACCTCTTTATCCAATTTTTCGATTTTTATGTCCAACG
>CAYGYC010000096.1:2955-13503 GCA_964353755.1 uncultured archaeon
TAGAACTAGCCAAAGTCTTTTGAATAGTCTGAAGATCGCTTTTGACCTCTTTATCCAATTTTTCGATTTTTGCGTCCAACGTAGAACTAGCCAAAGTCTTTTGAATAGTCTGAAGATCGCTTTTGACCTCTTTATCTAATGTTTCGATTTTTGTTTCTATAGTAGAATTAGCTAAAGATTGTTGAATATTTAATAAGTCATTCCGCATCTCTTTTGCAAATTCTAGGTTTTCATTTAATTTTTTGATTTCCACTGCGACCTCCACTAAATGATTGTTAATATCTTCTAAATTAGTTGCCACACTCTTAACTTGTTGTAAATTACTGAGTATTTGATCCAAGAGTGCTTCCGGCGAAACTAATCCTTGAGTTGAGGGCAAACTAGATGGAACAAGAGGTGCAGCCGACTTCGCTTCTTTCTTTTCCTTCAATTTTAGAAGTGATAATGCAAATAAAATTTGGGAAAGGGGCTTATCCTTAACCATCCATTTCATCATGTTTTCAAGCAAAATCCGATGTTGAATTACCTGAATACCCGCTCGAATACTATCCCGGAATGTTTCCCAGGAGCCCAAAATTACCACACGCCCGAGGCCATATTCAGAAATGGCAATGACTGGCGTATTTGGCGGATCAGCATCCTCATCAGATGAAATAACTGCTCTTGCTTTGGCAGAAAGCGATAAACTGCAAGCTGATGGGATTATAACTAATTCTAATGCTTGGGTAATAGGATGTTCTTCAAATTTAGTAGAAATGGCTAAATTCCGCATGCCATAATTGTGTTGGTCATCAAAAACTTGATCATTATTGAAATTTATCCCAAACTTGGAACATAAATCATTTAAATTAGTCATGCGCCCTTTATCCCCTCCACTCGACGCCATAATTAAGACGCCTCCCCCACATTTTACATATTTAACTACTTCACTTATTTCAAACTCACGGATTTTCGACCGGTCAGGACAAGCAAAAACGACAATATTATAGTGGATCAATTGAGAGAAAGTAATAGGAAATTCTATATTCGACACAATTGAGTAACCTTGCTTTTCTACGATTTGTTTAAACATCGTATAATTGTCTTCCAATTTTCCTCTTTCACTTTGGGTCGTATCAAAACAGATTGAAAGCCCTTTACCCGGTAATTCGACTTCTTTTGCCGCCATATGTTATCCTTCCATTTTGAATACTTGGAATTATCATCATAAGAAAAATTGTTTAAGTTATTTGTTTTTTGTGATTTAATACTATTCTCAATTTTAAGAATATTTACTTTATTAGAGGGAAACTTTTAATTAAGTTACTACCCGTCCAGCGCCTTTATATTCCACCTGAAGAAAGCCCTTTTTCTTAATCATATTGACTTCGGAAGTAAAAATTTTATAAGGTTGTTTAATAATTTGTGAGAACACATCCGAAATGGATTTAATCGATTCAATTAACAAAGTTTTAGCAACATCCGCTTCTTGAGCTTCAATACTATGTTCAAGTAAAAGATTATTGATAATCTTCAACTCATTTTTATCAAATTGATAGGAAATTTGCAAAATGGAATCTACACTAGATGGCCCTCTCGGACAATGCACTTCTATTCGAGTTACGTTAAAGGGATAAATAGAAGATAACCACCCCGTAAAAACTGTCGACCCTAAATCTTCAATAAAACGTGAAATAAAGTCTATCCCCGATTTCTTCTTCCATTGTTCCCAGAAAGTGGTCATTTGAGTGATATATTTATGAATTTCTTCCGCATTTATAAAAATTTCTTCTTTAAATGCCTTTTGTATCATTCCCGCCGCTATCTGTAAGTGGCTCGATTCAAGAATACGTACAATGAAATTGGAGAATTTTTCTTTCTCAGCCATTAAAACAGCACTCTTTTCTGATTTCAAATATAACTAATTAAATGTTGTGATAAGGAAAAATCGTTGCTTTTAGCGTTTGAATAAGATTGTCGGCGTAGGTTTCGATTCTTTTTTTATCTTCGGGAGAAACTTTAACAACCGGGTCTTCTATATCAAGGCGGGTGGCTACGGGGGATTGATCTGTCAACTTTTTAGTTAAGGTTATCCAACTTTCCGGGATTTCATTGGGAAGATTCAATTCTGCCATAATTCCAAAAATAGTACACCAAGATCGAGCCACTACAGAGGGGGAATATCCACCACCACCAAGGGCCACCCATTTATTATTAGCAAAATCATGACTGAGATTATGAATGCGTTCCGCCAATGCTTGGTATGTCTGAACGGTTAAGAGTAAATGAGGTAAAGGGTCGGTGTAATGGGTATCAACACCACATTGCGTGAGAATAACATCCGGCTTAAAGGCTTTGACAAGCGGCGGGATAATTTCATCAAAAATGTGAAGATAGATGTCCTTATACGTATAAGGAAGTAAAGGAATATTAACTGCATAACCCATTCCCGGACCTTGCCCAATATCATCCTCAAAGCAAGTTCCAGGGAATAAGAATCTTCCGGATTCATGCAGTGAAATGGTCAGCACGTTTGGGTCATTAAAAAAGATCCAATTAACGCCATCACCCGCATGCGCATCAATGTCAATATAAACCACTCTAGCACCATAACTTTTTCGTAAATATGCCGCTGTAATTGCAGGATCATTAAAGATGCAGAATCCCGATGCTCTATCAGGCATTGCATGGTGGAGGCCTCCTGCAATGTTAAACGCATGCGTATCATCATTTTTCATAACCAGATCTGCCGCGACTAAAGATCCGCCTGCCACGAGACTGGACGCCTCATACATTCCCGGAAAAATGGGATTATCCCCAGGCCCTAATCCAATCTCATAGGCATCAGACACCTTCGAGTCTGGTTTGCTGAATCGCTTAATTAGCTGAACATATTCTTTGGTGTGAACTAGTTCTAATTCTTCTTCGGTTGCCATCCGGGGTGGTTTCACTTCTGCTTGTGTGCCATCAAAAACCTCATATGCTTTCAAAAGTTCGTAAGTTAATTGTAAACGGACTGGTTTAAGTGGATGTTGGGGTCCAAAATCATATTTCAAATAATCTTCAGAAAAAATTAACACGGATTTTGACATGTAGGTCGCCTTTTTACTTAGGTCAATTTTTTTAATATGAATTTTTCTACTTTTTCAATTTCTTTGATGGCAGGAGAATCAGGGGCAAAATCAAGAGGCGCTTGACCCGCGAGGTCAGCAGCCCGAAGCGCATTATCGTAGGGAATTAGCCCAATAAGTTCGATCCCAATATCGGTTGCTACTTTTTGAATAAATTCTTTTTCAGTCGGGGTAGCAATTTTATTTCCTATAATATAGAGCTGTTTTACTAGGAGTTCATTAGCCAAAGTTTTAATGCGCTCTGCTAACTCGGTTGAACGACGCCCGGGCTCAATAATTATTACCATTGCATCAACATAGCGGAGAGTTCCTCTTCCTAAATGTTCAATTCCCGCTTCCATGTCAATAACCACGGCATCTTTAATATCTAAAATCAAATGGCTTAAGAGAGCTCGTAGAAACGCATTTTCTGGACACATGCACCCACTTTTTGCTTGTTTAACAGTTCCTAATACTAATAATCGGACATCATCGGGTCCTTCAACTTGATATTTGGCTGGAATATCATCAACTTTTGGATTCACAATAAAAACTCCACCAGGGCGTCCGGCCCGTTCTTCAATTAAATCCTTTTCTTCAGAGATAGGAATGATTTTCGCTACATTTTCTTTGGAAATACCTATAGCGCTATGTAAATTCATCGCCGGATCTGCATCGAGCGCAATTACTTTATAGCCATCTCTAGACAGAAAGCGCGCTATCGTACCAGATATTGTGGTTTTACCCACACCACCTTTCCCAACAAAAGCAATCTTGACCATTTTAATCAGTTAATTTACCTTTTTAATCGGTTAGTTATTTGAATTTGAATTTTCGATTCTCTATTGGAGAGTGTTCCGTGCTCATTTAAAGAATGTGGCATTCTTGGTATGTAAATTCCAAAAAAATCAGTTTAACTGGAAAAGAATTGGGAGGAATAATTTAAATCAAATTTAAAAAAATTAAGTTTCTATCAAAGTTTCTAATTTAGCAATAAATTTTTCAAGATCCTCCATCAGGTGCTCATCTAGTTTCAGGAACTGTTCAGAAAATTCAATGGAAGGCTGAACGAATCGTAATAGGGACGAGATTTCGGTCTCAAACTTTTCCACATCTTTAGAAAGATTAAGATATTGCTGAATATATCGCTTTATTTCTGCAAAAGTAGAGATAGCTTGAGAGAGAAAAATCTTCATACATAGAAAATCGGAGCACTCGAGTGAAATTTTAAGGCAACTGAGAAAGTGGTTATGGAGGACTGCCGCATTTATTCCTGCCTCGAGCATCGAATTTAATGTATTGAGGTAACGACCCAATTTCTTTTGTAATTTGCGGGTTTCTACCTCGAAATCAACGTTTTTATTAATAATTTCGTTGATATCAGTAATACCCTCTATTTTTACTAAGGGAAATTTATTAAAAGTTGTAATATACTTTGTTGAAAGTGTTGAAAGTTGCTCTTTCATGGCTTTAACTTCGGGTTTTTCCCCTACACTCGGTTTAGCTTTGGGTTTTTCTCCCGAACTTGATTTAGGTTTGGGTATTTCCCCAGCGCTTAGTTTTTCTTTTTTCTTGGTGTCCATAGTTGGTGGGACCCTCTTCGCCTGGTAAGCTGTTACTAATCATAGTTATTGGCTAATTAATTAAATTAATGAATCCTTTATAACATTACTGAAAATTTACGTGATTAAGTAGTGTGGTAAATGGATATCCTTTTTATTAATTCACGAACAGAATTAGACCTGAAATCAAAATATTATCGGCGAGAACCACCGAATGGGCTCTTGACCTTGTGTGCGATATTAGAAGGGGCGGGATATGATGTAGATTTTTTTGATTATTCAGTACAGAAGGAGTCTTTTGAGAATTATTTGGCAGAAGAGCCGAAAGTAGTTGGAATCACGAGCCTAACAATTACACATAATCTCGCAATCAGGATCTTAAATCAAGTGAAACAGTTTTTGCCAAATACTGTCACATTATATGGCGGGCCCCATGCCACCTTTAAATATGCAGATATTCTCAAAAATAATGAGAATGTCGATTTTATTTTATGTGGAGAGGCAGATCAAACGATTTTACAATTTATGCACACCTTTTTCGAATCAAAAGGCCACGATTATGCCAAAATACCGAATTTAGCGTACCGTAGTATGGAAAAAATATGCTATACTGAATCCTATCTTCCTGCTAATTTAGATGAATTACCGCTCCCCGCAAGGCATTTAATCGATTTACAAAATTATCAGGTCGGTACTATTATCGTCAATCGCGGCTGTTCATTTAATTGCGCTTTTTGCGTACGTCAAAGAATATTTCAAAAAGTAAGGTTTCGTAGAATTGAAGACGTAATTTATGAAATGCACGTTCTTTCACGATTGGGATTTAAATTCGTCAATTTGTATGATAATTTGAATATTTCAGAAGAGTATGCTTTGAAACTGTGTAATCGAATAGAGCGAGATAAATTAAATTTGAATTGGGGTTGCGAATTGCGTGCAGACAGAATTTCTTCTGAATTAGCACAAGGTCTTAGCAAAGCCGGTTGTAAAGGCATCGCGGTAGGTGTAGAATCTGGTGACCCCAAGGTTCTTCAACGAATAAATAAATTTCAGGATTTGAAATTAGTAAAAAAGGGGATAAAAGCAGCCAAATCTGCGGGACTATCAATACAAGCCTATTTTATTATAGGCTTGCCGGGCGAAACGAAGGAAAGTTTTATTCAAACGTGTAAATTTCTTGAAGAGTTACAACTGGAACCTGACAAGGATCGGATAAACTTTTTTGCAGCAACCCCTTATCCCGGGACTGCTCTTTATGAACATCCTGACCAATTTGGAATCCACATTCTTCACGAAAATTGGGATTTATATGATAATGAACATTTGATTATGGAAATAGATTCTCTTAATTTTAAAGCGTTAGAAATTAATTTTCAAAAGGGGAAAGAGCTCGAAAAAAGATATACCCCCTTCAATGGAGAATTATAGAAGTTCTTGACAATAAATCTACAATTAATGAACGATTTGACTGAATCGATTTCTTTGACCTTGCTCAATTTCTTTCTCTAAAAGCAGCCATTTTATTTTGTTAGGAACTGATTTTCATGCGAGATGTTTTCCATAAAGCAATTATCGCTATTATTTGAGATAATACTGCATAAAACAAGATTATGATGAAAGCAACTTTAAATCCCATCAATACTCCAAAGATTCCACCGCTTATCAAAAAGCCAACACCCAAGCCCGTGTTAAATATTCCATAGGCGGTACCCCTTGAAGAAACAGGAGCAAATTGGGTAACGGCTGCACGATATATTGATTCTTGCATTCCGAGAACAATCCCGAAAAATATGGCGGCAATCAATAGTGTTGTCAATTGCGTATCAATAAACACAAATAGCGATGGGAACACCGAAAGGATAAATGCTAATGTTAAAATGCGAATTCCGAATTTATCGTATGCATACCCGGCAAGCAGAGCCACACCCGCGTCCACTCCCTGAACGAGCACATAGATTAATGGCACCATCCACGGTTGTCCTATTGGATTAAAGAACTCAGCAGCTTTGAATAATATTAGGGCAACCGGGATAAGTCCCAAAGTATTGATTATAACGGCCAAGGTGTAGATATAAAAGGGCTTTTCGAGTTTAACTTTCACCGCTGAAGTTTTAGGTTCAATATTGATTTTTGGTCCTGTCTTTTTGTAATTATAAAACAAGGCTATCATAAGTATAAAAAACGGCAGAAAAAGAAAACTAAAAGTTTGCTGATAGTTATTACTACTATAAAACATTAAGGCTGCAACTATAAGTGGTCCTACTATTGCCCCTATTTGATCTAAAAGTTCATGAATTCCAAATGCCTTACCTGGTCCTATACCCTTACTTACAATCGATAGTATCGTGTCTCTAGAAGGCGCTCTGATGGCTTTTCCAATTCGTTCTAGCAAAACAAAAATGATAGCAATCTCCCACCCACCCGTAAATCCTAAAAGAGGGATAGAAACAATTAAACCATAGCCTATAAAAATAAAAAGCCAATAAGCGCGGGAAGAATCTGCTAAATATCCACTAGCAAGTCTTACACCATAGCCTAAAAACTCCCCTAATCCACCAACTATCCCTACAATAACCGCGGAAGCTCCTAAAAAATACAAATAATCAGGCACTAAACCCCGGGATCCCTCATACACAATATCTCCGAATAAGCTGACAATTCCGAAGAGAAGAATCCCTATATAGGCATTTTTAGCGTTAAAAGGACCTGGTTTCATACTTTCTCTTTTCTACTGGGGATTATGATATTATTAAAATTTAATCCCTATTTTTTAATATTGATGTAATAATATTCGCCTATGGCTTTTTGCTTCCGATCAAGTTCGGATCCCATTTGATTCACCCGAGGGCGAAGCGATTTTGCGTCCCGCCGAAAAGTTACTTCGACATCTTTTAAAAACATGTTCATGCCATACCGTAAATCCATCGGGCTCGAAGCTATCCCCTTTATCCCTGGGTTTCCTGAGAAGACAATTAAACTGTCTGACAGAAAATCTACCGCCATAATATCATGTTCTACGATGAAAGCGGAGATTTTCCTGTTCTTAACAATTCTTTTAATATTTTTGGTAATTAATAGCCTCGCTTCAGAATCTAAGAAGGCAGAAGGTTCATCCATGAAGATTATATTGGCATCCATCTGAGAAAGTGTTCTTGCAATGAATGTTTTTTGTAATTCGCCCCCTGATAGTTCTTTTATGTAGTGATCTAAAAGATTTTCCAGACCATAGGGTTTAATTATTTCTGATCGGTAAAGGGGAGTGTGAAACGTTTTTCCCGCGCCCTCTTTCAAAAATAACTCAACAGTCCCATCAAATTCGATCTTTAAGTGCTGCGGTTTTATTGCAATTTTAATTTTCTTGATTTTTTCTTCTTTGGGAGTTTCTTGTTTCGCAGATTCCTCTTTTTTAGAACCTTCTTTCTCAGTTTCTTTTTTCTCCTTCTTTTCCTGATTTATTTCCTTAACCTCTGACTCTGTTGCTACCTTTTCAATTTCTTCCACATTGTGAATTTCTACTCCGGAAGCATATTCCGAGAGGGCATTGATTAGGGTCGTCTTTCCTAACCCATTTCGCCCTACGAGCCCAATAACTTCCCCTTTATGGAGTTTACCTGGACTGACCGCTAATGAAAAATTTCCGAGGGTTTTCGATAATTCTGGATATTCAAACAGAATCTCAGTGGATTTCCAGCCTTCTGTGGCTTCTGGCGTTAAATTAAATACAATAGCTTCATCTCTAAAGCGAATGTTTTCAGAAGGCAGTTCCCCTCGTAAATATAAATTCAATCCCGCATTTGTATTATGAACATGAGAAACAATTCCATAGACGCCCGATACACCATATAATATACAAATTAAATCCGCAATGTAATCACAGATGGTTAAATCATGCTCTACAACACCCACAATTTTATTTTCTTGCTCCCCTAATTTCCGAATTAACTTCGCCATCTCTAGACGTTCACGAATATCTAAAAAGCTGCTCGGCTCATCAAACAAATACACATCGCGATCTCGAAGAACTGCGGCAGCAATACTTACCCGCTGCAATTCGCCCCCAGATAAGACCTTAATATCGCGGTCCCACACTTTTTCAAGGGATAATTTGGTTTTTACTTCATTCAATGACCCCCTCTCATCTACTTTTTCTAATAATTCGGAAACCACCCCATTCACGATAGTTGGCAGAGTGGTTATGTACTGAGGTTTGGCAATAACAGTCAGTTGCTTCTCAGAAATTCGTTGAAAATAGGCCTGCAATTCAGATCCTCGAAAATATTTTATTATTTCCTCCCATTCAGGCGGTGATTCAACATTTCCCAAATTCGGTTTGATTTCTCCCGCTAAAATCTTTAAAGCCGTTGATTTGCCGGCTCCATTAGGCCCAATAATTCCTACTATTTTTCCCGGAATGAGTGGGGGAAGCCGGAATAATACAAAGGTGTCTTTTCCATACCGATGAATGAAATCCGCTTTCAATTCCTCAGGTAAATTCACCACGCTTAACGCCTTAAACGGGCATTTCTTTATACAAATTCCACACCCCGTACAAAGGGATTCCACTATATGCGGATGCTTCATGTTTTCTTTCTTATATATGCAGTCCACACCCGTCCTTACTATCGGACAAAACCTGATGCACACGAGTGCGCAATCTTTCGGTTTACACCGGTCTGAATTTAATACTGCTACACGCATTCTCAACACAACCAAATAAGTAGCGATCGAATTGTAATTTCGTTTTCAAATGTATTTGCCTATTTCAAAAATTTAGTCTTTTCTACTAAATAATAAATTCATTTCCCATCACAATAAATCGCAAAAAAAAGGGGAAAATGAAAATTTATTTATCTTTTTCTTAATATCATAAGATCTTTATCGTCTTCAGATTCTTCTCCTTCAACTTTGAAGGAGAGTCTGACTAGGGCGCGATATGCGACAATCTTCTGCTTGTCTATTTTGCAATCAAGTTGGACAACTTCAGCGATTCGTAAGTTACGAACAGTCTTTGCTGCTGTAGTTACAACGTTCTGAATTGCCTCTTCAAAGGATTTTTCTGATGTGCCCACTAAATCCATAATTTTGTATGTAGATCCTGTCATTCGCTTAATCTCCATCTTTTTTTCCGTTTTTTAATAGAGAAAAAATTAGTTTATTCTTCTTCTCCTTCATACTTGAAGGAAAGTCGGACTAGAGCACGATATGCGACAATTTTCTGCTTGTCAATTTTGCAATCAAGTTGGACAACTTCAGCGATTCGTAAGTTACGAAGTGTCTTTGCTGCTGTAGCTACAACGTTTCGAATTGCCTCTTCAAAGGATTTTTCTGATGTACCCACTAAATCTACAATTTTATATACAGATTCTGCCATTCGCTTATTCTCCATAATTTTTTTTCCAATTTTTGGACTTCTATCCTTAACGTCGGTTCTCTTTTTATAGTTTTTGTTTTTATTGTTATCAGAGTGAATTGCGACACACGTGGTGAATTGCCACGAGATATCGTTTCGATGCGCTAAAAATATAGTTGTGAGAAAAAAAATTGGGAAAATTTAATTATAAAGGCTTTTTTTCTCCGTTTTTAATGTAATTAATGATGTCCTCTACCGCCTGCCGAGAAGCTTTATAAAAATTGAAGCCATTATCATCGAAACTAAAACAATCCACGATGTTTCCACTTACATTTTCCGCGATTATTTTGCTTGCTTCGACAGAAATGTCGAATAGGTTTTCATCATATTTCACGATAAGTTCCCCTGTTTCCCAATCGAACTGACAGCCATATAAATCTCGTTGGATATTTATCAATTCTGCGGGATTTTTATCTGGATAGAATTCTTTTAATTCTGGCGGGTCCGGTATTCGCACGCCCTGAAAAGAGAGCAGAGTATGTTGGAT
>CAYGYC010000097.1:0-13336 GCA_964353755.1 uncultured archaeon
CTTGCATTAACCATTGGCGGAATCCTATTTTTCTATCATATTGAGTCTTCAAAACCGCAAAAACCTAAATTCTTTTATACTCCGATATTTATTACAGTCCTTTTCATCTTTATTTTTTCTTATATCTTTCTGTCTTCAATTCTGAGCCTTATTGGCAGTGTAATCAGTTTTCTCGCCTATGCGGCACTAATTAGTTATTTTCTATTAATAGTTAAACGCATTTGGACTTATTATAAATACACTTCAATGGGACTTTTCCTAGGAATTGTTTTTTGGTTCATTGGCTACGCGGGAAACACTGATATCGCTGTCACTCTTTTTAATGGCTTCTATATTCGCGTGTTAGGGGATATTGTGATTCTTATTGGGATGATTTTAGTAGGATTCTTCCTAAATAGCATTCCATCACTGGGTGAAATCGGGTGGCAGAAAAAATTGAAATATATTCTTTTAACTACGAAAGGAGGAGTAGGCTTATTTATGGAGAATTTCCAGGAAAGACAACCTGTCGATGAGTTACTTCTGGCGGGGGCCCTCTCGGGAATTAATATTTTTATGAATAGTGTAATGAATGATAAAGGCAAAATAAGAGTGATTTCTAAGGGGTCTGATAAGTTTCTGATACAGGAGGGGAAAAATATAATGGGCATTTTAGTTGTTGAACAAGAATTAGAAATTCTAAAATATTTTCTTAAAGAATTAGTGAAGCAATTTGAAGAATTTTATGCCCATATATTAGTAAATTGGAAGGGAAACATTGAATTATTTATGCCTACAAAACATCTAGTGGATAACATCTTTTCCATTCCCAAAATTTCCTAACTTATTGCTATAGAAATATAAAAAGCTAGTATACATACGGGCGCAGACAAAAAGTAAATAGCGGGAGTAATATTTTAAAAAAGATTTATTAAAGTGGACTGTAATTAATTATCGGAATTAATTAAAAGAACGATTAGGTGTTGAATTATGGGCGATCGAGCCGGTAACATTTTATTGTTGACCAGTAGCCTTATTATGTTAATAATGACCATAATATATGTAATTGGGCTAGGGATAGCCTTTAGAATCGCTGCGCTACCAGAAACAAAAGCTCTTATATTAGTTTTCTTATCGCGTTTAGTTTTTTATCTCGTTGTAACTATTGTTTGGTTTATCCTCGCGATTGTCGGGAAGAAAAAAGGTGAACATTTAGGCCTTGGAATTGCTTCTACAGTGGTCACAGGATTTCTGCTTCTCTGGACAATCTGGTTTCTATTTAGGGTGATATTTCCCATACTACCCTTAATACCGCCAACAATGTCTCTAGTTATCGTTATGTCCATGATTATAATAGTTGCTTTAATTAGTCTTGGAACAATAGGTGGGGTCTTGAAAATAATAGCTGCTCATTCAAGTGGTGCTTAACTAACTTCTCCTTTTTTTCGTATTTTCCTTTCTCTTTTACCTTTTTTCCCTTTATTTCTTTTATTTTTATATTATTTTTTCAAGGGCGGCGATAACTTCGGGGAGAGGAGTCAATTTGATTTTCCCATCTTTTAATTGGGCAATAACTGTTTTAGCCACCCTACCAACCGTTTCTTTAGTAGGTTCAAAATTTAATAGGAAAAACAATTTTGAAATTTGATTAAAATCAGCCACAATGAGAGTCCATAAATTTCCATATGTAACTTCAAGAAGCGATTTTAAATTCTCTAAGGCGTTAGAAATCTCTGTAGATTGTATTTTAAAGACCTCTGAAAGCGTAATTCCCTTAGCGCTTAGTTCTAAAGGAATAGTATCAATAGATTGCAGGTGTCCACCTAATTGGAATTTGAGTAAAAAGGCTGCCACAATTCCCCGACGGCGCTGATCTAAGAGAATCAGTGCGAGCTGATTATTGTTCTTTTGAAATGGAATCCGGATTGTTCGTAGAATTAAATCAATCAGGTGTTTGGTATCAGTTTCAAAAAGGGTTTCCAGCAGCATCTTAGTGAGAGTTTCAAATTGATTCCGGTGAATATTTACAGTTATGATAGGATCTATGGGCTCATTCATGTAATTACCCCCTATTGGGAAAAAGCAACTTCGGGTCTAGTAGTTATGTTGATCACGTAATAATTGATTTGGGACCGCGGAGGTTCCAAGCAGTTCGAGCGTATATCCTTGCCCTAACCGAGTAATTTTATCAATGAGATAACCCGCATGTGCAATTGAACGGGCTTGGCGTTCGGCATTTCGCCTCTGCACGAAAGTGGCATCTTCGGTCCAAATCATGATCCATTTTCGTTCTTTTACATCAAGAATCAAAGAGATACCTTTCTCAGGTATTTTGTTTACTCGAACGAATGAATCATCTACAAAATGGAGATAAACCGGTTCATCCCGTTTTATTTTTATATCAGCTGGTTTGGTTACTGTTTTATCCGCCTTAACACTCGCTACCGGAGGAACTTTGAGAGACTCAGATTTAGTAATAGGTTTGTCTGCTACGATTTGGGTTAGTACCGGTATTTCTGGCATTTTAATTTCCATAGTTGAAATTTTCAATGGTAGAATCCTTTGATTTAAAAGGAGGACTTGGCTTTTTATATAATCCATCTCTTCATTATGAAATTCCTGAAGCGCGGTTAGTGGAACTTCAGTCTCACCTTTCGTTTTTTGAATCAATTTTTCATATATTGCTTTTAACGAATTTAGCATGGTTTCTTGAGTGGTTTGAAATGTAGTGATTAACTCAATTTCGTTCGCTTTGATTCGAGTGAGTTGTTGCTGAAAATCATCATTGATTCCAGCCAGCTTTTCTTTAGACTCATCAGTCAGCTTACGTAATATATTCATTTCCGCTGTCTGCCTTTCGATAAGCCGATCTTTGTCCATTAATTCGTGCGCTTTGGCATCATTCCATTCCCGTAAGTTCGATATTTCTGATTCTAATTCCTTAATTTTTTTATCGATCTCCATCAACGATGCACCTACATTTAGGATACTTTTATTACTTAAAAATAGAATTTTTCTTAATTTATGCTTTTAGGGAAAGAACTTTTGTTTGGGGATTGAAATACGTATTAGGGAGATATTGTAATGCTACCAATTGGGGGAGAATTTCACTAAATAACATCTCAGAGCGGTGAAAGGTCTCTGCCAGTTGAGTTAAACTCACGTGTCGATTTTTCAAGAGAAAGGTATTTAATTGTATTAAAAATTTATCAAAGAATGAGAAGCTCTCCGCAAAAATTTCTTTGGAGGCATCTTTAATTCGCCATCGAACTCGATGATAGTTGGAGGCTTGACCTAAGGAGGCATCATCTAACCGAAAAATAAGGAAGCCCGGATTTGTAGGAGATGATTGGGTAAAATCAAATACGACAGCAATCGCTTTATCATTTAATGTTTGATATCCTAATTGATTGATAGTATCGGTGGGTGATAAAAATAAACCCAAACCTGGATGCGTATGATACCATCCCACAATAAATTCATTGTCATTGCGCTCTGCTACGGCTGTTGAAATGGTTTCCGCTTTTATATAGTGTTCCTCTTTAAATTCTACCTCGACATCTGTGCCAGATGCCATTGGAATTATTTCGGTGATGATGACATCATCTTTCTCTATTTTTCCTACAATTAATCCATATACTTATTTATATTCAGATTTAGGCATTTTAGCATTCGCATAGGTTAAGGCATGGAGGAGCAGATTCTCGTAGAGTTTTTTTGTAGTGAAAATAACTTCCCCCTTCTCCTCGATAATTTTATCTTTAATTTGGATTCGGGCTTCCGGAATATGTTTGCTCATTAAATCCGAGATTAATCCCGTAACAGCCGCCTGTAAGGTAGAGCTGAAGAGGAAACTATCGGCAGCCTCCTCAATGCCCTCTTTCAAAACTATTCGCGCCTCTGTAAATTTCTCAGTGATAATGTGCCCAAAAAACAAAATTAAATTAGAAGCCAGCCCTCGGACATTATACAATCGTTTTATATTGTTGGCTTTTTCTAGCAAGGGAGTGATTTCGCCCTTTGGTTTATTCAAATTAATTGAGCAAAGGGACATCAGGGCTAGATTGAGAATTGTTCGTTCGGCTACATACCGCCGTAAAACTTCATCTTCCAATTCTGTTGCTTTTTCTAAATATTCCACCGCTTTGTGAAAATATTTGGATGCTGCTTCATAGTTGGACCCGGTCAGATAACAGGCTCCAATGCTGGATTGACATTCCCCCGCAAGTCGATAGATTTTGGTTAGCGATTCATTGCTCTCTACAAATAAATTACTGGCTTGATTGAAATACGTTATGGCCGAATCCATATCACCAATTTCGGTGTAAAGGGTCGCCACCCGCTGAAGAATGGTTCCGGAATCAAACTCAAACCCTTCTATTAATTCCATTTCTTGTAAAGCCTCTACGGCTTGCAGGTAATACCGAATTGCAGAAAGATAATCCCCTCTATTTTCCGCATCTTTCGCTTTATTTTCATATTCCATTGTTTTCACCGTTTTCGGTTGGCTCATAAAAGGGTGAATGATGAAGCAACCATTTTAATCCCTTGACGATAAAGGTAAAGGGGCGTCTTTTGAGTAAATCTAAGTCTTTATCATAGAACCCCCCAAAAATCGCCAAAAAGATTACAAAAAAGCCGAATAGCGTAGCTCCTCTCAGTACTAACTCAATAGAGGTATTATTATGTGGGAATACAAGTAGATCTAATAGTCCATAACAGATTAGTGTTAAGGCGATGCTGATCGTCCCTTTTCCAAGAATACGGAGATATACTTTTACCGGATTGTTTGTATGGGTTTTTAAATAATGAAGGGCTAAGGGTAAGGTGGCAATTGAAGTAATTAAAAGACTTGAAGGCCCCGCGTAAAGTGTTTCTGGCGCAAGGGGACCGAAATTACCTTTCAATATAAGTATTAGGATAGGTACTAAAATAATTTGACAGAGAGTTAGGCATGCAATGAGAAGTGCGGCTTTTTTTCCTTCTCCGAGTCCCATTAATAAGGTGCAAATCAAGAATTCTACTCCAAGAATAGCCACCGAAAATGAGAGTAAAATAAAGGGAATATGTGCAATCAAATAGTCAGATCCATGAAACAGCAAGAGTAATTGATGGGAGAGACCTACATATATGACCAGGAAGAAAGCAGTAAGATTAAATCCCATATGAAGAGTATTTTTCATATAGGCATCAATTAATTTATAATTCTTCTGGGCTTTAGCCTCAGATACTGCGGGAATTTGAGGCCATCCGAAATTACAAATAGCAAACACAACACCGGCATATCCGATGATCAATCCATTAGAGGAGACTAAGATTTCCTCAAAGCCAAAAAACCCGGAATAATATAAATTCTGAATCCAGAGAATCACACCGGAAAAAATAATGTTTGGAACAGTACAATAAAAGCCATATTTTATCAGATCTATGGTTTCTTGGCGCCGGGCGCCCTTAAAAACAGAAAAGAGAGAATAGGGTACTACCTTCTTCCCATAATAAAACAATAAAATAATACCCAGCGTAAGATTAGCAATAATCATTAGCGGTAATAAATATGCATTGATAGGACGGGGTAAGAGAAAAAGCACAAAACATCCCAGAACGACGCCGGCAACTCCAGAAAGAAAAGACATTTTCCCTATATAATCAAACCGATGCACTGCCGCCAGATTTCCTAGAAAATTATCCTTAAATAAGGTTAAATAAGAAATTATAGCCAGAAGGCCAAAAACCAGCCCGTAGGGTAAATTATTCGGGAGAATAAAGATCATAATAACGAAAAAAATGGAAAATAGAATAAGTCCTATCAGATTAAAAATAAAGAACGCCGATTTTGCATAAATATGTGCTTTTTCCTTTGATTCAACTAACGATTCAGAAAGGTACTTAGAGAGTCCTTGGTGAAATCCACCTGATATACATATAACTAAAACATGAAGGGAGGTGGCAACCGTTATGTAACCTAATAAATCGCCCCCCACTCCAATATCATTTCGACTTGCAATCACGATGAACAACCAGCCAATTAACCCTGCAAAGATTCCAAAGACAAGTACATACGTACCGCCAGTGACCAGCCGATCAACGGAGGGTTTTTCAAATACACTACCCATCGGTTCACCCGCAACTTAATAATCTAAAATCTTTTATTATCAAGTGGTTTTTCAATAATTTCTCTTTATGAACTTTTATGACGATTTAATAGAAAAACAAAAATTAAAATGTAAAGTTTTTGAGAAGGAAAATTGTAAGTTTAATTAATAACCAATTCTAAAGCTAATACGAAGGGCTTAGTGAATGAAAAACGTGCGTATCGAACTGGAGAAATTTGTTAATGTAAAGGGGAAAATAAAATTATTTGGGGAGAAAAAACCAATAGTCGCTTCTGTAACAAGTAAAGTATTGGATATTCTAAAATTAATGGTGACGCATGATAAACGGGTTATAATAATTACGGATGAAGAACTGTTCCACCTAAAAGGAATAGTTGTTTGCAGCGATGTTTGCAGCTTTTTTGGCGGAGGGGACAAATGCGATTTAATTTTAGATAGGAGCAATTGTTATACTCAACTTTACGAACGCCCAATAACCGCAATTATGACCCCTGAAGTAACTTTTCTGAAAGATAGTGTGCCTCTTTCCAAAGGAGTTCAAATTATGACGAAAGGGAAGATAGGCACGATTCCTCTTGTCGATAAACTTGGAGATCTTTCGGGGGTTATTACTGAACGGCATATTGTATTTTTGCTTGCGGATACTAATATAGATGTAAAGGTAAAGGATATTATGATAACAAATGTTGTTACGAGTACTCCGGACAGTGCAATCGGTGAGATACTTAAACAATTTTGTGGTCATGGATTTCGGCGATTACCAATCGTCGAAAAGGATAAATTGGTGGGATATCTTACCGTGAAAGATATTATAAATTATTTAGTCCAAGATAAAGTCGTTCAGTATATTAAAAATAATGATATTGATGCGGTCTTCAACACGAAAGTTTCAACGATCATGTCGTCCCCCGTTATAACAGTTTCCCCTGAGGCTTCCATTAACCAATTTGCTCAAATTTTAAAGAACCATAACATCGGAGCTGCGCCTGTAGTTGAAGACGGTAACGTAGTGGGAATCATTACAGAACGCGATATCGTTAAAGCAATGGCTTTTCCACCTGCGAAATAGCAACCAAAAAAGAGTGATTATTAGCTGATAATGAACTGGATGAATTGATTTTTTATTTCTTTTTAAGATCCCAACCATAGAAGAGGTAAGGCAACACCTATCATGAAGCCTCCAAATAATAGCTGTAGCGTCCTCCCTTTCAGGCGTAACTGAATCATACTACCTATTTGAGACCCAATGATCGCCCCAATCACCACCACTAAGCCGATAAGCACAAGAGAGACATCCAAATAGCCCAATAAGGCGTGTTGAAGCGTTCCAACCGAGGCTGTAAAGATCATAATAAATAACGATGTAGCAATTGCTACGTGCATCGTTTCTAAGAAAAATAGATGAAGCACGGGAACTGCAATCAGTCCCCCCCCAATACCTAAAAAACTTGATACGATCCCCGTTAAAATCCCCCATAAAATCACCCAATAGTAAGAATATTGTGATTTAATAGATCCATTTTGAGCCTGATCCTTTATTTCTGCTCTTTTCAAGACAAGCTGAATCCCCACAACTACCGCCAAACAACTAAAAATGATCTTAAATCCCAGATTATTTACGATATGGAGGAAAAAGGCGCCTAAAAACGCACCTATTACGGAGAAGGACGCATAAAATAACCCTAACCGGTAATTAATCAATTTTTCCCGCCCATAATTAAGAGAAGCTGAAAGGGCCATAAATAATATAACGAATAAGCTTAATACCGGCGCATAATCCTTAGTAAGCCCCATAAAAATAAAGCAAGGCACCATGAGGAAGCCGCCGCCTACTCCGATTAATGCCCCTATAATGGCGGAACCCAATCCTATTACAAGATATATAAAAAATTCAATAAGTTCCATAGAATTCAACTAAAGAGAAAAAAAGAAAAAAAGTTAAAAAAGTTTCTTCGATTTTATTCGCCTAAAGCTACCCAGAAGGGCTTATCGCTAAGGATACCAACCATGACAAATTGCAAGGTCATGAAAGCACCCACAGGCCACCAGGATAACCAGCACAAGACTTCACAGATCAGCAGGACAATGTGCATTGTTTTGGTTAGGGCCTTATCCGTGACGGGCTTCATCACCATCAATAGATAGAGGATCCCTGCCACCACACCAAGAATCATCGACACAATATTCCAACTAGCGAATAGAAGTGGTGCGTAAAAATAACCGAAAATAAATCCGGAAAGGATCCATCCGAGAACTGCCAGTCCGATGATTACAAATGCAATAAATTTGTTTACGGGTCCTGCGATGCTATACCATTTATCCCAAATAGGATAGTCGCCTTTTTCACTCATTTTTTTTTCACCATTATCAAAGTTTATTTAAGATCTCTTTTTTCAAAAAAAATAAAAAATTACTTTTAATACTTACTTTTTGTTTTACTTAAAGATAACTGTTTTTTATCCATAAAAATGACAAAATTTCTATGAAATTAAAGAATAGATACATAGTAACCATTTCAATTGAGACTGAGGCAGATCTGCTTATTTACTCTCTTTCTGAGCGATGTCCTCTTTAGAGCCACTGGTCAGAAACAGGGGGATGTTGGATACAAGAAAAAGGAGGTTCCAAGCACGATTCATAGCGCTAGAAAAGTGGTTGGTATCATAATTGATGATGTTATTCCAGGGACCCAATGCATTAGTTGTTTTTTTGACCACGTCAGCCAGTTGTCTGAACGTCTTAAAATGTAATTTCACGCCCCACCGTTCCGGATGTTCATATACAGGAGAAGCTGGAGAAATGGCTACCAGATCATTCATAATACTAATAGGTTGATTAGTAGATTTTCCATATTTGAGATTGAGGCTTAGGGAGAATAAGTAATCTCGAAGGAGGTCTGCGCGTGTCTGGAATGGTAATCCGATAGTAATCCAGATTCGGAGCGGGATTCGGAAGAGATTCGCATTTTTTATCTCGTCATTAATTTGATTCATCGGGTAAGAAAAAGTGGGATCGCAGAGTTCTGCAATTTTCCGCTGAACGCGCGTTGACATGGTTTGCGGACCAATGCTAAGGGAGGTTCGATATCGTCTAAAGGTTTTGCAAAATAAATACCACATTTCTTTAGGAAAGGGCAAGCGCCAGATCTCTAAATCGGCGCTTAGATCAAACTTTTCTTTGCGTATCAGCTGGAATAGGGTTTTCCAATATTTTAAGTTCTCAGGATAGGTTCCATGCCCGAAAAAAACGCCCTTGGCATCATATTTGTCAAAAATTTCGTGGAGATCCCCGATGACTTTTTCGGGGTGTCTTAGAATGACTTTTTCCCGTTTCGTTAAAAGCAATTGAGCCTCTCTGCCGCCGCCGCAGTAAGGACAATTGAACGGGCAGCCGCGCCCTATAGCGAGATTAAAATACATGTACATCATTTGTCGGCTGGACTCGACGTATTTCCGCCCGTTATTAACCAGTGAAAAATTGGTGAAATTCAGATTATCCAACGAAGGAGCAACATACGTAATGGGATTAATTTTAATATGTTGTGAAGTATCGCGGTAACTTAAATTCGGGATTTCATCGACGGAACGATTTCGCGCAACCTGTTGAACATATTTTAGAAATGGAACTTCGCCCTCGCCACGAATTATTCCATCCACCATCTTATAATATTTTAAGATTTCCTCGTGAAAATAAGTGGCGGTAAAGCCTCCAAATATCACTTTTGCATTGGGATTTACGCGTTTGACAATTTTGGCAGTTTCGGTGGCACCATGAGCGTGGAAGAACCAGTGAAGATCTATTCCTGCCACCTTGAAATCAATATCTTTCAAAAAATTAGTTAAAGAGAAGGTAGGATTATAATATCGTTCCATGGGATAATTGATAATTTGGGTAGAAAACCCCTCCTTTTCACACAAGTCAGCAATAGCAAGCAATCCCATCGGCATAAACATGAAAGAACTGCGTTTTGCGCGCGAAGGAGGGGCATTTTCATTTACTACACGCGATGGATGAATAAAAATTACATCATACGATTTCATGAGTACCATCGAGAATGTTTTTCTTAGCATAGGGAAAGGAATTTATTAAAATTGTTATTCAAATAAGTTTAGTTGTAAAAAAATGACCCTTGTGAAATAAATGACCTTTACAGAGCAGAATGCTAAAAATGCGTATGATTTTACCGTAAAGCTTGCGTTTCCCAGACTAGTAGGTTCTGAAGGGGAAAAGACAGCCCAAGAACTTCTTGAGAAGGAATTAAATAACATTAAAAATACGTATTATACGGAAAATTTAAAATGTTCCGCTTTTCCAATAGGTATTTTATTTCGCATTCTTTCACCAATTGGTGCTCTCTTCTTATTAATCGCTTGGCTGTTCTTCAACAACCCAATTGGGTTAAACAATTCTATTATAAGTTTAATTTTTGCATCTAGTGGGTTTATCTGGATATTATCTGCGGGCTCTATATTAAACAGAAGCTTTGGATGGATTCCAAAAATAGGAGCTGTTTATGAAACCAAAAATTTTATTGCGGAAATTACACCAACAAATCCAAAGGCGCACTTGATATATACCGCGCATTATGATACGAAAAGCCAATTTTATCCGGTGCTCGTTCGGGTTATTTTCTTTATAGGGGGCTTTATTACAGGGTTCTTATATGGAGGGCGTGTAATAGTAGGATCTGTTATATTTTTATGTGGTACAATTCCCTCTGGGTTTTGGGCTCCGAATTGGGTGGATTTCCTAATTATGTTCATCTGGAACTTCCTCCTAATTTTCAATTCCGTAGGTAATCGTTCTCCGGGTGCCATTGATAATGCCGCAAGTGTTGCCATCCTGTTAGAATTATCTAAATTGTTTCAGGCTGACCCGCCGCAAAATCTCAAACTTTCATTTGTTATTACAGCTGCTGAGGAGCTGGGGCTCTATGGGGCGGCTGATTACGTTAGACGACGAAGGACCCTATTAGATCCCAAAACAACCTTCTTTTTAAATTACGATGGCATTGGAAGTGGAAAGAATCTAGTACTTACATCCTATGGAATCCCTCTAAAAAAAACGTCACAGTATCTAAATAATCTTATTTTTGAAATTGTCGAAGAACAATCCTTAAAAAATGAGGTCGGGAAGATTTTTCTCCCTATTGGCGCCGCCACGGACCATGTTCCTATTCAAAGAGCAGGATATGAGGTTTCATGCATGGTTTCCCCCATGGCTCGAACTCATACGTCAAAAGATAGTTTGAACTATGTTAAGGTGGATTCTTTAAAGGTGGTGGGTATAATTGGGTTTGAATTGGGAAAGAAATTAGATCAAAAATTTAAAAACTAAGAACGATAACGAAAGTATAACAATTAATGAAGGGAAAAAATTTTGGAAAATAGGACTAAAATTATAGCGACTATTGGACCAGCCAGTAGTTCGGATGAAGTTTTATCGGAATTAATTATGAATGGCGTTCGATTAGCAAGATTGAACTTTTCTTTTGGAACGCATGATGAACATAAAGAGCGTATAGCACAAATACGAAAAATTTCAGAAGAATTGGAAATTCCTGTAGCAATCATTCAAGATTTACAAGGGCCCAAATTACGAGTTCAGAAAATATTGGATGGGGCAATTGATCTTGAAGCGAATAATTCAATTACCCTAATAGAATCTCTCGATGTCGATAAAAACACCCTTTCTATCACCTATCCTAATTTGTATAAATTTGTCTCAAAAGGTATGCACCTTCTCTTGGATGATGGGTTAATAGAATTAAAAATAGACGAAATCGAGCAAGCCAAAATCCATTGTGTTGTGCTCCATGGAGGACATTTAGTGGAAGGGAAAGGACTTAATATTCCCAGCCGTGGCTTAAAAATACCCGCAATAACGGAAAAGGATAGAGAAGATCTCAAATTTGGATTAGAAAACAATGTGGATTTTGCGGCAATGTCTTTTGTACGAACTGAAAAGGAAATTATTGAACTGAAAAGTATAATAGCCCACTCCGAAAGAGAAACGCAAATAATTGCCAAAATAGAAAAGCCGGAAGCCATTGAAAATATGGCAAAAATATTGAATGTGGCAGATTCGCTGATGGTAGCGAGGGGTGATCTTGCTATTGAAATGCCGTTGGAACAAGTACCTTCGTTGCAACGGTGGTTAATCGAGCTGTGTCATACCCACACCAAACCAGTTATTACGGCAACGCAACTTTTATGGAGCATGGAAGTTAATCCACGTCCCACGCGCGCGGAGGTGTCAGACGTCGCCAACGCGATTAATGAAGGAACAGATGCCGTTATGTTATCCGGAGAAACCGCTATTGGCAAATTTCCGGTAGAATCCGTTAAAACTTTAGTTAAAATTATCAACGAGGCGGAAAAAACAGCTCCCAAATTACATCTTTACGAAAAATCTAAAGTTGAACCTACTCAACAAATTCCTAGTGGAGTAAGCCAAGCCGTGAGATCCTTAGCAGAAGAATTACAAGCCAAGGCTATTTTCACTTTTACGACCAGTGGATTTACCGCTTTGGCTATCTCCAAACAACGTCCATTAATTCCTATTGTCGCGCTAACTCCATTTCCTGATGTCCAACGGCGATGCAATCTATATTGGGGTGTAAAAGCAGTGGTCATCGAAGAAATAGATTCTACTGATAAAATATTTGATTTGACGGAAAGAATAGCATTGAAGGAAAAAGTAGCACAACCTGGCGATATTGTTATTATCACAGCTGGTATTCCTTTCGGAGTTAAAGGTACAACCAATCTTATTAAAGTGCATACTATTTAAGGATGAGCCGTTCCAAAATTTCTTCTTTTTTATTCAACTATTCTTGTAGTCGAAATCGAGGTTTCCTTGATTTCTTAAAATATAATACGGTTTTAGACATTATTGATGGTTCTAGACATCATTGATCTGCAAATTTTGAAATTGCTCAAAGAAAATGCCCGCTTGAAATTACGCGATCTCGGATTCCAGTTAAACATGACCCCCGCCGCCATTAAATATCGCATCGATCAATTAATAAAATCGGGAATTATTGATAAATTCACCATTCTGATAAATCGGAAAAAGATTTTTGAAATTTCAGTATATCTAGAACTATACGCGGTCTCTAAAACCAATATAGGGATTATCGTTAATTCGTTAAAGAAATTTCCCGAAATTTCAAAAATATCGGTATTAATGGGAAATCCAGATCTGATCGCAGAAATCGCAGTCAGTGATATGACGACCATCAT
>CAYGYC010000098.1:0-13274 GCA_964353755.1 uncultured archaeon
TAATAGATCGTCCTAAGATACTTCGACATAAATATTTTTTTTGTATAAAGTAAAACAACAATTCGCAATTTGAATTAAAATTCGCTTTATATTAAAAAAAGGACCAAATTAAAAGGAAAATATTGTAAAATTAACGGAATAAAAAAAAGAGAGATTTATTGCTTCGGATTAGATTTATTCGAATTTTCCAGAAATTCGTCCCAATTTCGGATTAGATTTATTCGAATTTTCCAGAAATTCGTCCCGAATACCATTGTCATCGAACCAATCAATCGCTATGAACTCTTTCTGATGAATAATGTGCACCAAGGCTTGTATTTTACATAATAAGGTCAATCGGGGTGAATCCACTATACTTCCTTAAAAAATGGAGCTTCTTATTTTTGTCCATTTATGGAGCGGGACTAACATGGTTTTTTGTCGGGCGCAACAAACATTATATGGATAGAGAATTAGGAATAGGATAATGGATTTTGATTCACTTATAAGCGCAATTCAATCTTCTGAAGTGCGGGAAATAGTTCATATTAAGAAAGAGACGGGGCACGCTCCAACCTATTCCATTCCGATTGAATCGTTAAATTTACCCCTGAATTTAACCAAAGCACTAAAAAAGATTGGTATCGAATCGCTCTATGGTTTTCAAGAGAGGGCAATCACGAAAATACGCGCAGGGGCAAATGTGGGAATTTTGGCTGGAACGGGATCAGGAAAAACAGAAGCTTTTCTTATTCCAATCCTAGAATATGCGTTAGCCCATCCGAATCAGACGATAGCTATTTTAATGTATCCCACAAAAGCCCTAGCGCAAGATCAGGTCGGGCGACTTGAGGAATTAACGCGCAATTTAAATATCGATTTTGATCGTTATGATGGCGATACGCCGCTTGAACAGCGCGATGCGATTTTGAACCATCCGCCCTCTATCTTAATTACCAATCCAGATATGTTAAATGTCCATCTCTCAGATGATCGCGTCAAGAATATTATCTCTACAATTAGATTCATTGTACTAGATGAAATCCATCAGTACGTGGGAGTTTTTGGGGCGCATGTCCATTATGTGTTGAAAAGGGTAAAGCGATTCCTTAAGGATCCTAAAAGTTGCCAGTTTATAGGATCTTCAGCCACGATTGGGAATCCACGAACGTTTTTAGAAGCGTTTTTCGAGGCAAAATTCAGTATTATCACCTCTAAATATACCTGGAGAGGGGAGCGGCACCATGTAATGATTCGTCCCAAGCATAGTCTCTATTCGGAAGCTATTTTTTTAATTGAAGGCTTAAAAGAAAAGATGCCTGAGATAAAATCCATCATCTTTACGGACAGTCATTTATCCGCAGAACTCGTTAAGAAAATTGCGGATTCTAAGAATGTACATATAGAAATTCATCGAGGCGGATTAAATCCTGATTATAGAAAGGAAATTGAGGTAAAATTCAAACGTGGAGAATTAAAAACCTTGGTAGCTACCCCGACCCTCGAACTGGGAATTGATATCGGGGATATTAACAATATCATTCTTATTAAAATCCCCGCCACGTTTTCCACCTATCTGCAGCGGATCGGACGGGCTGGACGGAAAGGACGCGATTCTATTGCATTTATTTTAATTGGCGATGACCCAATATCAAATTTTTATGCGAATACACCCCAAAAATTCTATAATTCCAAACCTGAGCCATTATACATGGATCCTAGTAATCCGGAAATAATTCGGAGCCAGTTTATTGCGATGGCCGTTGATCAACCGATTTCCCCCTTAGAATTAATGACTATTACGCCAGAGGAACAGACGGTGGCTCAGCAACTCCTCAAAGAGAATTATTTAGCCCATTGGAAGAAATTATACCTTATTGCAACGCAGAAAGGAAAAGATCTCTTTAAAAGTACCTCTTTACGGGGCACAGGCGAACTGATCCAAATTCTGGAGGGTGAAAAGAAAATAGGCGAACGTTCCTTACCCATGGCAATCCGAGAGTTGTATCCCAATGCAATATACATGCACGGGGGGAAAGATTATCAGGTCATACAATTGAATCTTCCAGAAAATTCCGCCCAAATTAAACCATTGCTTCAGCGCACTAATTTTTATACCCGTGCCCTTTATCAATCCGAGATTATCAATTTCAATCCTCGCCACTCTTGTCCGGCGTATAAAATAAACATCTTTCATGGCGAAGGCGCCATTAATACCCATGTTTATGGCTTTTTACGAATTAATTTCTTTACCGGGAAACCTATTGATAAAGAAAATCTCGAAAAAACGATAGATTATCAGTTCCCTACCAAAATTCTGTATTTTAAAATGCCACTCGATGCTAATTGGACTTTCATACAAAAGAGTGAGGCTACCCATGCTGTGGAACATGTGCTTATCGCGGCGGCAGTCACGCTAACCGGAGCAGATGCCTCAGAAATAGGCGGGATATCCTATCCCGACGGTTCAATCTTCATTTATGATGGCGTATATGGCGGTTCTGGTATTACCAAACTCCTCCAAGATCGCATCCAAGAGGCTTTTAAACGGGCCTTAAAGATTCTCAAATTGTGTAAATGTAACCGGACGGATGGCTGCCCAAAATGCACTTACTCCCCTTACTGCGGCAATAATAATGAAACCTTATCCAAAGAACTCGCTATTCAAGCATTATCTCATATATTAGCGGGTGAAGAAACTATACCTGATTTTAAGCCTTTTGGATTGCCAATTGCCTAAATAAAGTTATTTACTCTATTTTAATCAGTATATCCTTAAGTTCCGCCTATTTTTACGGTTATACTTTCGGATTCTAAGATTTTCTTGAATTCTAGCAGTGTTTTCTGCTCAAGAGGAGGTAAATTTTTTAACGGATACTCTAATCCTAACCGTTCATATTTTTTTTCGGCTAACCGATGATAGGGCAGGAGGTGTACTTCTTTAAGCCCTAAATTTTTAATAAATTGTGCTAATGCTGTAATAAATTCGGAGTTATCATTGATAGACGGAATGATAGGGGTTCGGATAATGAGATTCTTAAAGCCAATTTGCACGAGCTTCGTTATATTTGCGAGTATGAGGGTATTGGTTACGCCAGTTTGCTCTCGGTGTTTCGCTCGGTCTAGTAATTTGATATCATAATAGAGGATATCAATCGAGGGCAGGATGGATTCGAGCAGATCCCAGCTAACATTGCCACACGTTTCAATGACAACATGGAACTTCTCTTTTTTGAGTTGCTTTAGAAGAGCCGCAAGAAACTTTGGTTGGAAAAATGGCTCTCCACCGCTTACAGTGATACCGCCACCTGAGTTTTTGTAATAATTCACATCTTTTTTGGCAGATTCTATAACTTGAGAAATTGTCTGTTCCGTACCAACGAGTTGTAGGGCGTTAGCCACGCATTCCTTGATGCAATTCAGTGAACAATGGGGTACTCGGCATTGTTCCCGATTTATCCGACTTGGGATCTCAAAATGGATCGCGCTCCATTCACATGCCGTTTCGCAGCGTTTACAGGCAATACATTTGTCTTCAAAAAAGATAAGTTCTGGAGAACTTTTCCAGGATTCAGGATTCTGGCACCATTTACATCGTAAGGGGCAGCCTTTCAGAAAAATTAAGGTCCGAATGCCAGGACCATCGTGGATGGCGTAACGCTGAATATCGAAAAGCATTCCAGCGGGTTCGTTGCTACTCATTTTGGGTTAGCAGGAGTAGTATTCGGTGCGGCCTATGATTTCATTTTGTGCGCCTTTGGACAATTCTGTGAAATAGACGGAGTAGCCTGCAATGCGGACAACTAAATGGCGGTATTGGTCGGGATTTTTCTGCGCGTCCAGGAGAATTTCTTTCCCCACGACATTGAATTGGATGTGATAACCACCCTTGGATTCAAAGAAGGTCCGAATTAAAGCAGGAAACTTCTCAGGCACTAATGCTAGAGGGTGAAAGGCTAATATTAGGCTGTTGCCATTGGTCATTAATTCATTGGGAAGTTTCATCACGGAGTTAAGGATCGCGGTGGGTCCATTTTTATCCATGCCATGAGTAGGACCAAGCCCGTTGGAGAGAGGTTCCCCTAATTTCCGACCATCAGCAGAGGCACCAGTAAAGGCGCCAAAAGCTAAATGGAATGCCGTTGAGTAAATGCCAGGATTGTATTTCCCGCCACGAAAATTATTATATTTTGCTATTTCATCGCAATACGCCTTAGCAATATCAGATGCGATTTGATCGACATAATCATCGTCGTTCCCAAATTTAGGGACTTGATTAATGAAGATTTGACGCCACTCTTTGGCTTTTAGTTCCTGATAAGTACCTTTCCAATCTTTTCGCAGCATATCGACTAGATCTGCCAACGAAACACGTTGATTTTCAAAAATTAATTTTTTAATAACCGCCAGACTATCGGCGACGGTTGCCAATCCAATCGCCTGTGGACCGGTGAAGTCATAAACGGCGCCACCCTTCGTTATATCCAGCCCGCGTTCGATGCAATCGTTAATAGTCGCCGACAGGAACGGACGGGGGGCAAGTTCGGCAAAGGCCTGATCGAGATAGTGCATGGTGGAAACCATTTGTTTGATGAAATATTTCATTTGAGTCAAATACGCATCCCAGAGGTCGGCATAGGAAGTAATAGGAGGTTCCCGAGGAATACCATATTTCATGCCCGTTACCATATCCCGCCCATTAGTTAATGCCAATTCCAAACATTTGGCAATGTTGACCTGGTTAGCGTTTGTCGACCCAAAGGATTTGTGGGGATGTTGCGGCTCCACGCATCCAATAGGTGCATAATCACGTGCATCTTCGAGAAGGAATCCTCTAAGTTGAAGCCCCCGAATCATAACTTGATCATTAAATAGAGCAAGGCTCGCGCCGGATTTGACCGCTTCACCGACTTTGAGAAGAAAATCTGTGGGAGTTTCCTCATTAACTCGCACCGAGAAAGTCGGTTGAACGGTTTTTAAATGGTTATAAGCCTCTAGAATAATGTAGGATAGTTCATTCGTTGCATCCTTTCCGTTCTGGTCAACCCCTCCAATGGTTAAATTTTCGGCAAGGGGTGGTCCCTCCGCAGCGACGGTACCGAGATTCATGACATAATTCCATAAAGTGCAGAGTTTCAAGAAAAAACACTCAACTAAAAACTGGGCTTCTTCAGGCGTGATTTTTCCCGCATGCTTATCTTTCAAATAATAGTGATAAAGATATTGGTCCAGCCGCCCGACACTGATGGCAAAGCCGCCATCCTCAAGCCCACAAATTAAATGATTGAAATAAATAAGTTGTATTGCCTCTTTAAAAGAAGTAGGAGGATTTTCCGCAATAATACTACAAATCTTTGAAATCTCTACGAGTTCCTTTTTACGCTCTGGATTGGATTCTGTTTTAGCGGAATTCTGTGCCAACTTTGAGAATCGTTGAATGAAGGATTTAACAGCATTCAGGAGAATCAGGACGGATTCGAGGAATGTTCGTTTCTGGATATCCTCCGGTGATGTCCCATTTATCGTTTTCATTTTATCAGAGGCCTGCTGAATCAACCCTTTTATACCGTATTTCAATATATTTTCATGCCCCGGGAAGAAATGCCCAAATCCATTAGTCAGCTCAGTATCCACAACGAACACTAAGGTCTCCATCACCTTTCTTACCTCAGCAGGTAATAGGGCTTGAAACCTTGCTTGGACTGTTTCTTCTTCCGTTTTCCAATAGGGAATGATTTCTTCTTTTAAGACCTGCTTTTGGTCATCCGCAATGCGGATTTGTTGAAATTGACGCGAATTGTACGTATCGCAATCCAATTCGAGGGTGTCCACCCGTATTTCGGGGAATAGAGGCGCCCCAATGAATTTGGTGCTTCGATTTCCAATAATATATTCATCATCCCAAATTTTAATAGTCATATTTTTAAGGTAATGCTCCATCGCTTTCGCAAACCGTAAAATCGGTATTTCGCCTTTCGTTTTTTTGTACGATTCCGTAAATAACTTGGCTCGTTCGAGGCAAATTTCATGCGAGTGTGTGATAATCTTCTGTTTCATCTGTTCGGTGCGATTTGACAGGGAGATTTGCTCTACCACCATAAGCTATCCCTAGCAACCATCATTTTTTTAAATCTAATGATTTTAAAAATCCTAAGTAATCTAATTAATCTAATTCACATCTGTTGTATTAAAAATTGTGATGTGAGAATTGGTGATGTTAAATGGGATTTAAAGAGATCTTGGTGGATCCCAAAATTGTCAGGAATTGTGCCATTATTTCAGTGTTTTCTTTAGCATTTGCATTGGGTGTCGGTATCATAATTGCCCAATTTGACCCAGATGGGTATAATATCTTTGAAAATTATATTAGCGATTTGGGATCATTTGATCACACGCCCTTTCCCTATCTCTGGGACTTTGGGCAGATGTTCTGTGCAATTTTTATGATTCCGGCTGCCTTTTATGTGCAAAAGTTATTTTTTACTTATGCAAAGAAGGACGAAGAGAGAAAAGAAAACTCAAAACCAAGACTTATCCTCAGTTATTTATGCTTTATTTCAATGTGTATTTCGCTCTTAGGCATGTTCATGGCGGGATTATTTAGTGAAGATCGCACAACTCCTTTGGGCTTACATTTAATTGCCTCTTATATTGATTTTGGTGGATTAGCCCTCACAAGTCTCTTTTTTGGAATGAGTAGTACTTTCTATCCTTCACCGATTCCTAGACCTCTTGGTATATTCATGATGATCTTACCCCCTACCGCCTGTGTAATTTTCTTTACGACCTTTAATATATTTAGCGAATGGATTTTAATGTTCTCCATTATGGTGTGGATCATTCCCTTTGCAATAATTTTATTAAAGCATCTTAATAGAGAAATTCATCGGCTCTAATTCTCAATTAAGAGCGAGAAATATCTCAGAGGGGCTAGTGTAAAATTAATTTTAGATTAAAAGGTCGAAATTCCACGCCCATTCCGATTTCTCATAGTAACTTTTAAAGACATGAAATCAACTCAGTAAATATCTGAGAAAAATGGAGAAAAGATCAAAATAAAAAACGAATAACAAATCCTTCGGATTCATCTCCGCTGGAAAATTTTTTCATTCGAAATAAAAAAAATATAAAATTAGGTAAAAAGGTGCTTTATAGCACGACTATATTAGGAATTCTGATGATGCTAATTATCAGTGGTGGCATGTTGGTGAGTTCAACTCCCGAATCCATGTAAAATCAAGCTAGTCCCATAATCATCTATACAACGGCAGAGAGCAATCTCCAGCGATGGAACACTACGTGGGGCAGTACGGGTAACGAAAAAGGCTATGGAGTGGCGGTCGATGCTAACGACGATCTCTATTGTATCGGGAGTACTGATAGCTTTGGGGCGGGTAACACTGATTTCGCGCTGGTGAAGTTTGCCTCAAGTAGAGCAAAACGCTGGAACATTACAGGGGGTGGCACTTCGATCGATAATGGCTATGGAGTGGCGGTCGATGCCAGCGGCGCGGTCTATTGCGTTGGGGATACGGATAGTTTTGGGGGCGAGTGCGCGCTGCTCAAGGTTGCCCCGAATGGCACACGCCTCTGGAATACTACGTGGGGCATCACATATTCGCATTATTGCAATGGAATAGCGATAGATACCAGCGGCGCCCTCTACTGCATCGGGTATACTGATAATTCTGGGATTTCTTGGGATTTCGAGCTGGTCAAGTTTGGCTATCTCTCAGGACCCGGCGGGATTCCTGGCTTTGAACTCATGTATCTGCTGATCGGCTTGCTTGCGCTCATTTCCCTCGTTCAGCGGAAACGGTCCTATTAAATTTTTTCCTTACTCTTTTTTTTCTTTGTACTGCCTCTTTAATAATAAATTAGAAATAAAATAAAATCATTTTTTAGATTTGTAGAGCCCTGCTATTCCGATTATCAACAATAGGCTGCTACTAATTGCTATTACTAACGATTTCGGTTCCATCTTATTCAGTATCCATTTGATGTTGCTATTGTATCAAGAAGTCGGACTGCCGCTTCCATTCCGGCTTCTCAAAAGGAACTTTTAAATATTTAAAATCAACTCTCTCCTCAAATACCAATTAAAAAATGCTAGAAAGGATGAAAATGAACAAATTAGGCAAAAAAGTGCTATATAGCGTGACGATCTTAGGAATGCTGATAATGCTTACCATTAGTGGTGGTATATTGGTGGGTTCAACGCCTAAATTGGTGCAAAATCAAGATGCTAATCCTATAATACTCTATACGGCGGCAGAGAACAATATAATAAAATGGAATACTACGTGGGGTGGCACTAATTACGATGAAGGCATCAACGTGGCGGTGGATACCAGCGGCATCATATACTGTATCGGGAATACTAACAGTTTTGGGGTGGGCAACTATGATATGGCGCTGGTCAAGTTTACCCCCACTGGGACGAAACTCTGGAATGTAACGTGGGGCGGCACTAATGTCGATTATGGCTATGGCGTGGCAGTTGATGCCAGCGGCGCCATATACTGCGTCGGAGAAACTAACAGTTTTGGGGCGGGTCTTTTTGATTTGGCGTTGGTCAAGTTCGCCCCGAATGGCACACGACTCTGGAATATCACGTGGGGTGGCTATTCAAATGAGAGAAGCATAGGAGTGGCGGTAGATGCGGCGGGGAACCTCTACTGTGTCGGGTCTACTGGCAGTTTTGGGGTGGGTAACGGTGATTTGGCGCTGGTTAAGGTTGCCCCGAATGGCACACGACTCTGGAATATAACGTGGGGCGGTGTTGATGTTGAGGAAGGCACGGGAGTGGCGATGGATGCGGCGGGGAACCTCTATTGTGTCGGGTCTACTGGCAGTTTTGGGGCGGGTAACTATGATTTCGCGTTGGTCAAGGTTGCCCCGAATGGCACACGACTCTGGAATATCACGTGGGGTGGCAAGTTGGAAGATCGGGGCATTAATGTGGCAGTTGATTCGATAGGGAATATCTACTGTATTGGGTGGACTCTCAATTTTGGGGCGGGTAACTATGATTTCGCGTTGGTCAAGGTTGCCCCGAATGGCACACGACTCTGGAATACCACGTGGGGTGGTGTTGGTTCCGATTTAGGCGTTGGGGTAGTGGTGGATGCTAGCGGCGCCATTTACTGTTCTGGAAATACGCGGAGTTTTGGGGCAGGTGACGTTGATTTCGCGCTAGTCAAGTTTACCCCTACTGGGACGAAACTATGGAACACTACGTGGGGTAGCACATACAAGGATCAAGGCCTTCGCTTAGCGATGGATGCTGATGGCTCCCTCTACTGCGTCGGGTATATTAACTATGGCGTAGCGGGTAGCTATGATTTCGTGCTGGTCAAGTTTGGCTATCTCTCAGGACCCGGCGGGATTCCTGGATTTGAACTCGTATATCTGTTAATCGGCTTGCTTGCGTTCATTCCGCTGGTTCAGCGGAGACGGTCCTCTCGAACTCTCTCCTAACTCTTTTTTTTTCTTTTTCGCACTGCCCATTTAACAATAGATTATAAATAAACTAAGATCCTATTTAACAATAGATTATAAATAAAATAAGATCCTATTTCACCATCCTCCATAATCATTAATCATTATCCAAAAATGATCCCAAATCCAATAAGGAAGATTTAACAGAATGAAACGGTTTTTTCAATAAATCTTTTTAAATGAATTTTCCTTAAATGATCAAAAAATTAAGGACCTGTTTCTAAGAAGATTTTCAGATAAATAAAATTACAGAGAGACTAGATCAATTTCAATAAAGTATAAAATGAGAGGTTATGTTGAATGTTCACAGCAGGCATAGATATTGGCTCATTGACCACGAAAGCGCTCATCTTTGATGGCACGCAGATAAAGGGCTATATAATCTTAAAGTCGGGGCATCTGTTTGAGGAGGCGGGGAATGATGCGTATAAATTGTGCTTAAATAAATGCGGTCTTTCGAAAGAAGATATAAAATACCTTATAGGAACGGGATATGGGCGGGCACTCATCACCTTTGCAGATGAGAACATTACGGAAATTACATGTCATGCCCGTGGGGTGAATTATTACTTTTCAGATTGCCGAACGGTGATTGACATTGGGGGGCAGGACTCCAAAGCTATCAAAATTGGGAATGATGGGAAAGTCCTAGATTTTGTGATGAATGATAAATGTGCCGCGGGTACTGGACGATTTCTAGAGGTAATGATGAATGCACTCAATATTGAATCACTAGATCTTATGGGAGAGTTGTCCTTACACTCTAAGGAGCCGGCGAAAATCTCCAGCATGTGTACCGTCTTTGCGGAAAGTGAAGTGATTTCCCTTTTTGCCCAAAAAAAGGCGAAGAAGGAAGATATTATAGCAGGGCTTCATAGCGCGATTGCGAAACGTATAACGGGCATGGTCAATCGTTTAGGACGAATTCAAGAAAAAATCGTCTTTTGTGGGGGAGTGGCTAAGAATGTTGGTGTGAAAAAGGCTCTGGAGCAGGAATTAGGCAAAACTCTTTATTCCCCTGAAGATCCACAAATCACTGGAGCACTCGGAGCGGCAATAATTGCCCAAGAACGCTACCAAAAAAAGTAAATTTAGCGTTAAAGGGTAAAAAATCAATTTTTTGCCTTGGATTTTTGTCGCTTGGGGGAGGAATAGTTTTATTTATGCAGAGAGGCTTCCATTAAAATAATTTGAGTTATCAAAAATGGTTGGTGTATTTGTATGCCCTATACGTATGGTGATATTAAGGACACGGTCAAGACAAAACCTTATTTTGTAATGAACCGGAATTTGATGATGGTTCTGCGCGCATTAGGATGGGACTATTTAGAGCGCGCGCTTACTGAAACCATCAAGAATTTTTATGATATTGTCAAGTTGCGGCTTGATGAGGCGATACAAACCTCGAAAATGCTGCTAGATAGCAAGTTACCTAATCCGGAGAGGATTTTTGCCTATTATTTCTTCCCGCCAATCATCTGTATTCGGTCGGACTTGCAACAAGGCACCACCACGCTACTTTATGGAGAATCCACAGATACGACGTATATTGTGACATCCGATCTTACGGGGGAAATCGCGTTTCTGCTTAATACACACACAGAATCTGGTATTCCAGTAGAATGGTGGCTTGTGCATTCGGAGGATGAACTATTGGATCGTCGCCACATCAAACTCGGCTGGAAACTCCGGGAGATACCTGTTAAAACGAATGATATGACAAAATCTGGTTTCAGATTGCTTGATATTCTTAAAGATGTTCGGAATGAACGGACTCCCCAATGGTCTCAAAGTGCCTATAGCACCTTGATGGTTTATAGCGGTGGCGTGTGTAATGCGGGATTGGAGCAAAGTAACTATGAGGCCATCAGCTATATTTGGGAAGGGGTAAATGCGAAAAAAATTTCGACATTTGGAGATTATTATTTCTGTTTTACGCCGTGGCCACCATTTCTCAATACGCTTCTGGGAATGCCTCGTGCGAATTTTACCTCCCGATTCGTTGGACTGAGTTCAGGACATAAACTGTATCTGCATCAAATGCAATTTCCGGGTGTAGCAGGGAATCCGGGGACCTGGTATATGGACACCATTCCCGAAACGGTAGATGTTATATGGATGAAAAAATTAAAGGAGATTGGGTATCCAACTCCCATGGCAACATTACAAGCAGAAATTCCCGATTGGTCAAAGAAAGAAACGTTCAAAAATCAAGCCTTTGATTATAAATACCCGGAAGCCGAAAGAATCACCGCTGAAAAACTGGGATTAACACCAGAGGAATGCCTTAAGGGAGTTTATTTAGATATCAATCATGAAACGCCATTAACTGAGAAAATTACGCCCGAAAAAGTGCTTTCTGTGGGATTAGGCCGCAATACCCAAATGAAAAAATAAGGATCATTTTTTTATTCTTCTCTTTTTTAAGGAGCATTCTAACCAAGAAATAGTATTTTAAAGAGTAAATTAATTAAAGTTAGTTAATGAGCTTTTATGAAAATATCGCGGGATTCCTTTTTCGCCCTTATAGACAATGTGTATCGCTATTAGAAAACAAGTCCTATTCATTTAAAAGGACTTTTTTATTTGTACTTTATGGAGCATTCATACTTAGCGTAATCGCAGTATTTTTCTTTCTATATCCGGAGGTTTTATATTATGGTGTTTCTTTTGAAACCCCTTTTCGGAATTTGCCATTTATCAGTTTGAGTCAGCCTCTCATCCTCTTATTGCTTTTATTAGTTTTTATGGTTATTATCATAGGTTTGCATTTTCTCGTTATTGGTTTAGGTAACTATTTTTTAGGAGGAATATTCTCCAGAAAGAAGATATCACGAACACAAGCGAAGAATTATCTTACGGTCTATGGTTTTTCTTCCATTCTCCCACTCCTTTTATTAGGAGTATGTGCCATCTTTTGGATGTATTTCTTTGAAAAGCTCTATTTTGCGACTGATATTTCCCCTTTTATCGATTTTACCATCCCGACGATCATTTTTTTCTGTATAATTGTCGGATTTATGACCTGGAAATGGATTATTGAAACCCGAATTAATCAGGCTTTCTTTAATACCTCCTTAACTCGAGCCATTATTCCAGAACTCGCGCAAGTTTTTCTGTTTTTGGGGTTCTTCTTATTTATTAACTTTTTACTAAATGCATTTGTTTCATCCATCGCTTGGGTATAGAATTTAGGTCAATAAATGTCAATTTGTCATAGAATATAGTTATAATTTTCTCTTACTTGCATTAAGCACAGTAACCCCGATAATTTCTCCCTTCTCATATCGGATGATAATATCATCTGCAGTAAGTTCCGAATCATCCGCATGGCTCGGCTTCTTGAAGTTAATGTATAATACGTCGGCTTCTTTATCATATGCACTCCAAACGCGTGGATGCGGAATTTCTAATAGATTCGGTATAAGATTCAAAATTTTTTCTACTTCTGGCACTCCCATATCTTTTTTCGCCTAGTGAGATATTTTATTCGTTTTGTAAAAAAGGCAGTTATTACAAATCCATCATTCTTACTTAATTCTCTATAAATTGCGATAATATATTTACCTTTCTCTAACCTATTCAAAATTTCAATCTAAATTATTTCCTCATGATTGGAGAAACTTTTGAGCCTTAAATAAGTCCTGAAAAATAAGAAAAAGGGGAGAATATTAGAAGAAGGCAACTCCGAACGGATAGAAGTTCACCATCATCCATGCGTAGAAGATACAGAGAAAAACCGTAGAACCGAGAATATTGCGGCCTGAGGACATATAGACCCAGGTTACGAGAAT
>CAYGYC010000099.1:0-10326 GCA_964353755.1 uncultured archaeon
CAAAACCAAAATGTAATGAGCTCTGTCCAAAAACTCAGACTATAATCAACCAAATTATAGTCAATGCAAATGAAGAAATGGTATCCCCTGACCGGCTAAGAAAAGCCATTCGCGAGTTAGCTTTATCAATGTATTGGTATGAACAGTATGAGATACTTGATGAGATGCTTAAAATCGCCGGGACGACTATTTTTCCCTATATTCTCGAATGTATTATACAGAGTTCTGCAAATTTTTTTCACAATTATGTTGATGATATCATTTACAGAATTTATGAGCGGCTAATACAAACTATTCCACGCGAAATTCTCATTCTATCACTCCATCTGTGTTTTAGATCAACTGAAGAAGCGATACGGGTCCAAGCATTAAGAACTTGTGGCCACATCATCGGTGAAACACCAGAAGCGCTTACTCGCGCTGAAGTAGAGGAAATCTATAAGCAATGCTTTAATACAGCAATTTCAGTACGGAATGAAGCGCTCAGTACCTTTTATACCATCCTCGAACAATATCCTGCCTTCGTCAATTATGAAATGGTCGATGGGATCGTCGCGTTAAGCTTACAAGATCCCGATTTGGAAGTGCAGGCAATAGCAATGGATGTCTACTCAAATGCCATCGACAAGACCCCACAGTTCATTGATCAGCGGGGGATTCAGTCTATCCATGCCCATTTATCCTATCAACCGGAGTTACTGGATTCCTTAAATGGTAAATTATTAATACAATATACAATCAACGCCTACGAGCAGCTCATCCAAATTAAGCCGCAATCTATCACCTTAGAAGGACTAAAAGAATTAGAAAAATGGATGAGACAGGATGTTAATAGTGACATTTGTCTTAGAGCAATGCATGTAATGGTTACTGCTTTGGAATTCATTCCCTATCTGGTTAGTGGCCAAATAATTCAATATCTTCTTTCTCAGATTTCATCTCGCAATGCAATGATCCGCCGAAAGGCACTTCAAGTCGGTGTCATCCTTCTCAGAACACGCACCATTTCATATATCACACAATCCCATATTACGAGTGTCTTGGAAGCCCTTCTCGAATATCCGGGAACCCCTGCGGGTAGTCATTCACATTATGACGAAGTTCGGGTCACCGCACTCGAAGTTTATGCTCTTGCCATCATGCAAACTCCACATTTCACTATCTTGCCAGAATTGTTACGCCTATATCAAGCCTACACCAGCGGGTCCCTTCCCCTTCTGATCATCCTCTTGGGTATCGCCGTGGGGGCTCCCGGTAGAGTGTTTAGCCTTATGTCCTTGGTCCTCTTTACTCATGACATCCCAAAGAGACCCATACGAAAGCGTTTTACTGGCATGCAACGTGAATCCGCACTAACTTCTCAGAGAACTAGATGGGTTAACTTTTACCAATGTACAGAATGCGGTAATATTGTTGAATTCATAGACGCGACGCTACCCACTACCTGCCAGCAGTGCAATACGACTGACGGGGTTTGGTGGTTTTTAGGTGAAGCGGAGCAGGAAACAGAGCCGCCTCTCGATCTATATTTGATTCAAGATGGAATATGGGCATATATTGATTGGCGACCACGCAGGCGATTTATTGATGCGCGTAGGGTGAGTTAGAGATGTGTCAGCAATGTAATGCGAATGATGGAGAATGGTGGTTTTTAGGTGGAGAAAAAAGAAACAAGCATCTCAAGGGACGATGCGGAGCAGTGATATAAAAGATAACAAAAAATAAATGAGTAAAGAAGAGATGGAAAAAGAAAAAAGGGAAATGAGAGAGATGTCAACACCGAGGATACCAGTTGAAGAAATACTCCCATATATTAATTAAATATGTGCTATTATTTTTTCCTTACCAGAAAGTAATGAACAGCGGAAATGAGCGCCCAGGTAATGGCGAAGACCAAAAGACCCCATTTCAGCAGGGCAAAGGAACTATGGGCGACAGCCCACCAATTAGGGAAGCCAGCAGGATCGCTCAGGGTAAGGAGAATAAAGGCGTTTTCGGTCGCATCACAGCAAGTAGCAAGAACTCCGGTTAAGGATGCCAGAAGCCCAAGGGAATGCCACTTTGAATTGACATCATACTTTCTAGATATGATTAGATTTACACAAAAAACCAATAAGCCATAACTAATCATAAACCCGTAATCGAGGCATTGGGCAATTCTGTAGCTATTAAGATCGCCGGAAAGTATCATTTGGGCATATTGATTCTTCAGGAACAAGCCACTGAAAGACAGTTGACTCACGAAGGTATTCGTGGTATCACCCGATTGAAGGAAAAACCAGCTCATCAGAGGATAAATTATGACTAAAATCACGAGCCCAGCGAGCAACAACAGTTTATTTTGCTTGGGCGAAGGCCAATCCAATTGCTTAAAGATGGTTCTAAAAAACGGATTCGACATTTTTCAATACCACTCCGTTAATTGTATAACAGTGATTTGAAATAGATATTATACAAATTTATTTATTACTATTGTGCTGTAAGAGAATATTAAGCAATTGTTGTCCAGCACTATCAAGATCTCCGGAATTATCAACGATATAATCCGCAATGGGAAGGTCTTGGTTATTTAGTGCACGTTCAATTCGTTCCTCTAAATTAATGCCCTGCTCACGACCACGTGCACGAATTCGCGCTTCAGTCATTTGAAAGGGAACTTTAATAAAAATAACGCATACGTTTTGAAATTCTTTCTGAGCTTTCTCCACAATTTGGCGACTGACATTGACAAGGACTGCCTGCCCGCGGTTTAATATGTCTGCAATTTCCCGCCGTACTCCATAATGTATACCATAACTTTTCCATTGTAATGTGAATGCACCTGCATTTGATAATTTCTGAAATGCATCTTCAGAAACCGATTCAAAATCTTCTGTTTCTGGCGAAGGAGGTCTGGTAATGACCCGAATCGGAATCAAGGGCGCAACTATCTCTTTCGGCCAATGCTGTAGTACCCACCGGATAAGGGAATCCTTCCCCGATCCGGAATTGCCCACTATCAGGAAAAGAGTTCCGCTCTTTCTTTTCGAGTTCCTTTTCATCCCATTACCTCATTTCTGAAAACGTATCGTCCTGTATTAAATTATGATTTGTGAGTGCTTAAGAAGGTTCTATATTGCAGGAGCTTTTGCAAGGTGAAGATAGCGCGAGAAATCGTAGGATACGCAGGGATCCCTATTTGCAGTAATTCCTTTTGATACTGTTGATGAGCGATAAAATGCTCTCTTAAATCCCATGAACGCGGAAGTATGGAAATAATAGGTGTGGTAGGACTACGCGATTTTTGGATAATATCGGTATATACTTTTCCGATATCTGGAACTTGGAAGCGTGTATTGAGATAGGGAAAGCGTTCAATCTCTTGATGAAGGAAAATTACGTGAATGTGTGGATCTTGCGAAAGCAGCTTAATAGTCTTCCCGATAATTTCAGGGTTAAACCCATATGCCCCGAGATCAATGGGATTTTGGATGATAACATTCACTGGAGGAAGGATGTTTTTTAACGATTCTCTCGTGGTTTCAGTGAGATCAGCAACAAAAAATCCATTGGATTCACAGATATCGGTCATTTCCACTGCGATCCCGCCGCCTGTATTGATGATAGCGACGTTCTTTCCTTGGGGCAAGCAACCATTTAAATATTGAAGACCTAAGATGGTATCGGCGAGTTCTTCAACGGTTTCAACCGTAAGTCCGCCCGCCTGTTTTGCCATGGCGGTAAAAACATCATAGGACCCGGCCATTGCCCCCGTATGGCTTTGAGCCGCAATTTTGCCTTTCGGAGTTCGACCACATTTCATAATTACGACAGGTTTATGAGGCGTAATGGTTTTCAAAACTGAAAAGAAATTATGCCCTTCTTTGACTGATTCTAAATAAGCGCCTATGATGTGGGTTTTTGGATCTTTGGCAAAATATTCGAAGAGCTCGCTAACAGAAATATCAATGGTATTGCCAACTGAGACTGTTGCTCGGATATGGAACCCGCGCGAGATTCCGTTCCAAATAAAATTGCGCGTGAGTCCCCCACTTTGGGAGACAAAAGAAACATTTCCTTCGGCAATTATGGGTTGATCTGAGAAATAGCCTAGAGCGACTTCTGTAGAGTATACCCCTATACAATTGGGACCTAAAATACGTGACTTTCCTTTGGCAATTTTTACAAGTTCATCTTCCAGTTGCTTATTACCTATTTCGCTAAATCCAGAAGTGAAAATGACAATAAATCGTACCTTTTTTTCAACACATTTTTGAACTTCGGCGGGAACTTTATCAGCAGGGACAGCGATTAATACATAATCAATCCCCTCCTCATCCGGAATTTCCCGGATATCGGGATAGACTTTTATTCCCTGGATTTCCGTATATTTCGGATTTATCAAATAAATTTTACCCGTAAACTTATTACCGGTAAACTTATTACCGAGCCACCCCTCCATAAACCGATAGGCTTCGCTTCGCGGATTATTCGAGGCTCCAATCAGCGCGCATGTCTTTGGATTTATTAACCGCTCAAAGTCCATAATCTCGTCTATCCCGTTTTTCTAATTAAAGGTTTTGACCTTTTACAGTATTCGTGCTTGCACATTTTTACTTTTGATCAAATTAAATGGCGCGAGGGACGGATGTCCTTCACACTTTGTATAATAATTGTATTTCTTCTAGCATATTTCCGAAACTCTTTTTCCGAAGTATTTCCCGTTAAAACTCCAATGAAGTTAATCTGTGCTTTCTGGGCTGATATTAAATCAACTAAATGATCTCCAATCATATAGGCTTTTATTATCCCTGGAAATTGCGATATGATATATTTTAACGGGTCTGGACTAGGTTTCGGTTCGATCCCCTCTTGATCTCCTAAAACAAAGCTAAAGTATTTTTTTAAACCAATATGTTCCACCAATTTTATTGCTAAATCCGTTTTTTTGGAGGTGGATAATGCCAATTTATACCCTAATTTACTCAATGTTTCTAATATATCGATAGCACCGGGGAGGAATTTAATCCCTTCAAAAAAATGCACACTGTAATATTCCCGAAACAATTGGACCGCCTTTTCGGCACGCGCTTCATCCAAATAATCCAAAAACACTGTTTTCAAAGAGAGCCCGATTTTTTTGATTAGTTCACCATTATCCAATTGATTAACTTGAAAATGGCTAAAGGCGTACTTAAATGCATTATAAATAGCGATTGAATTATCAATCAGCGTGAAATCTAAATCGAAAATAACTAGAATCTTCGTTGGATCGCTCAAAAAACCGTCACCATATCTGCTATAAAAATGTTGGACAAACTTGGACTTTTTATTAAAAGAAAAACGGGGTTATATTATTTGAATATTCTCTAATAATTTTTAGAGTTATTTTTCCTTTCTGCAATCATATTTGTCTCTATCTCCCAAGCGGCTCAGATCCTAGGCGTTTGTCTAAAGACATTGCGGCGCTGGCACCATAAAAACGCCTTCTGCCCGGACCACTATACTCCTGGTGGGCATCGCCGTTATTCTCTCACCGCGCTTGATGCTTACTTAAATCGTCCCTTGCGCATTCGAAAAATGAGTAAGCTGGATAAGCCTCCGCTCATTCATGCTTTCTCTCAAACGGCAATCTACGCGCGAGTCTCCCTCCTCAAGCAAAAATCTGATCTAGATCGGCAGATCGCTTTCCTCACTCAGGAAGCCCACACCTCCGGATTCCAGTCCTTCCATCTCTAAAAGGATATCGCCTCGGGGTTGAGCGACCGGCGGCAAGGCTTGATCCGCCTTATTAAAGATGCGTTTGCTCGTAAATTCTCCGTCGTTTTCATTACCCACACAGATCGGCTCGCGCGGTTTGAAATCCCCGTACAAATCATTTCTGCAGATGAATTTGATGAACGCCCCCCTGAAATGATTCTCCTTTACTCCTCGCTCCATAAACAGAAAGGTAATTTCTACTATCTTATTATTTATCGCTATTTGATCAACAATCGCTCTACAATTACCGTTTTCAATCGGCATCTCAACAAATTGCTCGCAATGTATAATGGGAAGAAATTAGGTACCAAAACTTTCCTTATCCCTTTGCAATTCCCCTTAAAGGACCTCCTTAATCGCTGGAAAAATCAAGTAGAACTCCAAGAGCAATTACAAGTATTTGTACAAAATAATAAATAACGTTGAAAAAGCCATTAAAAGAGAAATATGAGGAAAGTTTTAAGTTCCTTCTTTTAATTCGGTCTGTTTTTTAATGGAGATGCCGGACTTAATCGGAGTCGTGAGTTTTTTCACGATACGTGGCCAGAAAGGGTCGGTGAATTCGCCTTCATACTTCACCGCCGTGCGATGCATTTCAATGGCGCCCATTGTTGGACAACCTGCTACACACGTTCCGCAGAGAATACATTTATCTTTATCGACCACTGTTTTCGGAAGTCTTTCCCAACCTTTTTCGGCTTTTGGAATGGTGATGGCTTCCATGGGACAAATCAGCGCACAGGTGCTGCAGCCCCCAGGGCATTTTTCGGGATGGATGATAATTTCGCCTTCACAGTATTTTCGGGCGGGGAAATCAAGTTTAGCCGATTTGACTTCCTCATACTTAATGGTGGGAAGTGCCTTTAGCTCTTGTAACTGAATCTTCCGTTCGCCATTGATTAAGAGGTAAAGGGCGTTGTAGGGGCACATGACGTCGCATGTCCCACAAAAAGAACATTTGTTCTGGTCAATCAAGACCGGAGCGAGATTAGGACTTACTGGGTCCGCTCGCGCCGTAGCACCAATCGGACCTCGTGAAATGGCATCTTTCGGGCACACAATTAAGCAAGTGAGACACCCTTGACATTTTTTGAGGTTGTGATTTACCGTTGTTGTGAGATTCAGCAGCCGCATCTCAACCTTTTGAATATCCTGATTAATAGCACGGACAAACGCGGGATACATTTATTTTACCTCCGAAATTGGAAATTCGATAGAGATCGCTTTAGGAAAGCACGCCTCGATACAGATTCCACATCCATCACATAAATTGGTGTTTTCTAAACATAGAACACCATTTTTTATTGAGAGGATTGTTCGGGATTTGTCAAGCGAAAGGTCTCCTTTCTTATTTATCGGGCAAGCGACTACGCAATCCCCACAGCCAATGCAAAGTCGCATATTCACCCTTGGGCGATACACTCGAATCTCGGAAATCGCTTCTTCTTTGGTACTGGTTTGCATCTCGGTATCAGTCCTATCAAATTATTTTAGCATTGCTAAATATTCCAATAAAAATCTACTAAAAAGAATTTTAAATATTTTGCAATAGTCTATTTAGCGATAAAAATCTAATAAAGAGTATGGATGATGAAGGAAGCTCCACCCGAATACGATAAAAAAGGGAGAAATAAGGAAAGAAAGGAATTAAAATTTAAAAGACAGAAAAACAAAAGGTTTATGAAATTAATATTTATTCATTCAATAGTTGCACCACAGACCTTACAAAATTTTGCGGTTCCAAGATTTTCTGACCCACATCGAATACAGAAAATTTTTTCTGAAGTAGGGCTCAGTGCTTCTTTTTTTTGTGCGGCTGTAGAAGAGGATAATGACTCTGTCTTTTGTTTTTTCAAAATTTCATAAATCACCCCAATTACAACGAGGATACTAACCGCAATTAAGAGATATACAAAGATTGAAATTATATAGGAGAATTTCACGTCTATGATTACATTACTCGTGGTACTACCGTGCACATTAGAAAATACGACATAATAATCGTTCATAATATCTGTCCATTCCCCTATCTGCCAGTTTTGCATTATTATTTAGTCATGCCGATGAGGGATCCGGGAACATATGTTAATTATCTTAGAAATACCATTTCCATGCTTCGGTATCTAGAGCCGACTACTAAATATAGTGAAGAAGAAGAGAAATCTGAACCCAAAATATTAGTCGTTTCCCAGGATTTTGAAGATGGATCATATGAAGAGGACGATGACCTTTGCTGTGATCAAATTGAGGGGATTTCTTTGGACCATGAGCCGCAACATATTGAAGAAGCGAATATCATAGTAATTAGAGATTGTGTTTTAGACTCCGAGGAAACGCCTACGAGTTTGGAGGAATTTCTAAATAGATTAATAAAAGTTTTCTCGTACCTCAAACCGGGAGGAAAAGTCATTTTTCATTCTCCTTATTGGCTCAAGCGCACTGATTTCTTGGTCTCCGGGCTCTTTCCCATAAAATTGAATCGGGCTCAAAAAGAGGAACTGATTTTATATCTCTTATTTCATAATAGTCCGATGAAAAAGGAACTCATTTCGATGTTCAAATCAGGGATACATAATTTCCGAGATTTTATTACTCTTGACGAGATTAATTCAATTTTAAAGTCGCTTAAATGGCACAAGCTAATTACGGAATCCCACCAAAGATTTACATGCACCTCCCAAGGAGAGACTATTGCGCGCTTTAAAAGTTTTCTTCAATACGAGATCATGTTTTATTTGAATACAATTGCGAAAAAAAATTGGATTCCGGCTCTTGATGAGAGTGATTTGAAAAATAATGTGGAAATTTTTACCAAGGAAGCGAGTTTATTAGCGTATCGGTTCCAACACTGTTCTCATGTAATTAATATGCAAGATATAATTCAGAAATTCTTTGAGGCCCGCTTAAAAAATGAAGTCGAGGAGGAGGATCCATTAGGATACGATAGCAGACACCAATTTGATGATTTGGAGTATCTCATGTATCTCCTTTCACGAATTAATCCGCAATTTCGAGCCTACGATCCTTATAATGACGCGGCTGAGGAATCCACTGAAGACTCCCCCGGAATTGCAGAACCACCTAAAAAGGCATTTAAACACTATATTAAAAAAAGGCATAAGCCCGTAGGTCGAAAATTTGCAATGAATCCCGAAACTCGGGAGAAGTATAAGGCAAGTATCCTCCAAGAAATTCAATATAATGTCAAAGAATCGCATCAGCCTATTCATTGGTATTTTATCATTAAGGTACTAGGGCTTTCCCGTAGCACGGGGTTCCGCTTAATCCAACAGCTCATCCAAGAAAATAAGCTGAAAGAGGTGAAATCAGGGTTCCTTGAACCTAAATATATAGATATGAATACATTTGAAGTTCGATTTCGAGGGCGCCCTACGAAATGTCTCGTGCCCTCCGACTTTGATTTATCAGTACTCACTCAAAACCGATGTGGAAAATGTAAATTTTTTACTCGAATTAACCGTTGCGCGCTCATTTCAACTCTCTGTCGAAAGGGGGAACTAGGACGCATCCCGCAGCTTAAAATTCAGGAATTGCTTTTAATGGAGGAACACAACAACAATATAATAACTCCGAATCTCAGAATTCATTCCCGCATGAAAGCGTGTGATCATTTTAGAGTGAGAAAAAGAGATTACGAAATTAAATCATTAAATATCCATTCCACATATGATATGGAGAGTGTCGAAGAGGACTTTAGTGTATCCTTCTATGAATGTGATAATGAAGGGTGCAATGGGCGCATAACTTATGAACCCGATTTCAGAACCTTGCAATGCCCGAACTGTCATTCAAAATATACACGAGTAACCAAGGATAACGGGAAGGAAGCCATCATAGTTAATCTGGATGCGAAATCTGATAAGAAGCTTGCCCTTAAGAAAATTTGCGGTACTGATTATGAAGAAGAGAACGTTAGACCAAGAAAACCAAAAAGGAAGACAGATCAAGAATTTAAGCCGCAAAATAATATAAGAAAACAGAAAGATAAAGCAATAGACCTTGAACTTCGGAAGAACCTCCGAAGGAAATACGGCACCATTCCCTTTTACAAGCCCCGTCTCCTGAGCATTTTGTTGAGTTGTATTTTAGCTACCTTAGAATTTAAAACCTTAGATATTGTAGAGGATTGGTTTGTGGATCGGCATGTCTTTGCCCAGCTGGATCAGTACCGTAAATGTGCACAGGCCACTACGCTCGAACAATTCCGAACGGGAGAACGGGTAATCGCGAATCAGTATTGGAAAGTATGCCGAAAAATCTTGGAACGTAGTGGGTTTAATATATCCAGCCGCAAATTGATGCGTTATGTCCACGAATTTATGCTACATCCCTTCAAAGGTTCTGCTGGCTATACCCCGGGGAATACTCTTATCAATACGCTCCATAAAATTCGCTATGAACAACTGAGGAACCTATTAGCAAAGAAAGGTTTTGGCTTTGAGTGCCCTGGAATCGCCGAGCATACCCATGAAAAATTTGGGATTGTGCTTGATTTGTCAGATCTGATCAAGATAGCCGATCGGTTCACCTTAATACAGGCTTTGATTAATAACGAAATTACGCAAG
>CAYGYC010000099.1:10336-13114 GCA_964353755.1 uncultured archaeon
GATCTCTATTCCGTATTAGGCCGCCATGAGCAAGAGATATTCTTAGTAAAAAAGAAAAAGATACGCAAAATAGCTCAATTAATCAGCTTAACGAATCGCAAGGAAATTTATGTCAATAAAACGGCTGTTGCATTAGAAACAGCTTTCGAGAGCTTCATAGATCGTTTAGTAGAGGACTTAAAAAGTGGAGATAGATTGAAATCTACTTTTATTTATGCCCCAAATCAATCAGAGTATGAATATGTTGAAAAACTGATCCACAGTTGCCATGTCGCCCTACCCTGCAAATAATTTAATAAAAAAAAATCCTATACTAATTATTTTTTTTAACCTAGGATTTTTCTTCGTGAAAGAGAAGATGGATTTTTATCTTAGTTTTTGCAATCATTTTTGGAGATTTTCATCAATCCGAATTGTATAAGATCTTTTCATAAAAAGCCCTTCGTTTTTAAATAAAAGGTAGGATTTATTTTATAATCTATTTCTTCTCTTTCTTGATATTTAAATTATCCCTCAGATTGGTAGCGAAAAACGAGTAGGCTCTCTCTAATTTCTAGCTAGATGTGGTATGCCTTCTTGAAATTAAGCCAGCTCTTAAAAAGAGTGCCGTCAGGGTTGTATAAATACTTTCTTATTTGTATAATGAAAGATCGAAACATATAATAAATCGTAGTTAACAAAGATTTTCGACATTAATATAATAACATTTTTCAGGTTATTTAATATCTTATTCATCAAATCAAACTTTATTAAATAGGATTTAGGCAAAGGTTCAAATAATTCACCTTTCTGAATTATAAAATCCTATTTTAACAATCTATTTCTTGGTATTATTCTTATAAATTTCCGTATATTTAGCCAATTTTAGCTATACTTTCCTAACATAAACCAATTAATTTCAGCTCGGAAGACGAATGAAATAAAATAAATGTAATATTTATTAGGGGGGGAGTTTAAATAGTATACTGGAAAAGGAAGTTTTGGTGAAGATTATGGTAGAAGAAATAGAGTCTAATGTGATAGAAGAGGAAGAAATGCGCAAAAGTGACTCTAATGAGAGTACTATGCGCAAAACTGAAAAAGGCGCAAACTTTGTCAAAGTAACATTCCTGTGTGAACTTGAAGGGTATGATATTAAAACATTGAATACATCGACGGGGAAAGGGTCCTACCTCCTCAAACTCGGAGAACGCACGGTAACCATCCCCTATACCTCCGCAAGAAAAGAGATGGAAAAGAACTTCACGCTCGTCCTGTATAAACTAAAGGGGTTGCGGGGATTTTTGCGGCGAGCCGCAGAAATTCGCTTATTGAAGTTGAAAGAAAAAGGACAAGTGGTAGTCGGACCCTGTACGCCTACGGCGAATTACCCGCATCAGGAAATCCTGGATGCGCATCTAGAAGCGGGGTATCATCTGCAGGGGACATGTCACCCCATGTGTATGGTGCGCAGGGTGTATGGGAGTTTAGATAATTATGCCGTAATTAAAATTTGTCCGCCCTATATTGCCAAGGCAAATGCCGAAAACATCCCTGCCGCGGTCAATCAATATTTAGAGGAGCATATCGGGACCATTTTTGGTCTTGATAACTGCATTGCGTACCATAATGGGGAATCCACCCTTAAAACCGAGACGTTTAATATTATCAATCGTGTGACGGAAATGGCGGTGAATCACTTCATGAAGCATACCACCGCAGGGCGGTTTCCGTTCAAGGTCGTCTTTACCTCAAACTCTGGCACTATGAAGGAACTGGTAGAAAATATTGGGTTTTTCATTGCCTCTCTGTTTGAGATCAACGAGGGGAATGTTCAGATTGGGGCGGATAAAACCAATGGGTCTGGGGAAGTCAAAATCAGAACCAAAGAAATCTTCGTAAATAGGAAAGTTCCGGAAATAACACCCTTTATAAAGGATGAAAGAAAAAGGATTCAGTGCGTGGAGTTCGGGGATTTGAAACTTCAAGAGGAAACTACCGATTTTGCGCTTGACCCCTCCTTTGCCGATTATGCCTTAAAGACCTTTACAGCAATTTTGGGGCAAAATTAATGCAATTGATACGAGCAGAGTTCCAAATACTTACCCCGATTGTCCATAATACCCATTTTATCAGTGGACATTACTTTTACCGCTATTTTAATCATAGTACGCAGGCGTTAGGGATCATTGTAGATCAGCGGAAATGGGCGGCATGTGATAAGAAAGATTATTTCGCCCCTTATACTTGCCCCGCCCATTTTCAGATTGAGTATCATAACGCGCTCTCGCGGACGGACCCAGCGGCCTCCATTTTTTTCAAAAGCCGCAAAATTTACGGGCTGAATAACGTGCTTATCATGGATATTCTCAATCCGAGTGCAGATCAGATTCAGGAATTCAAAGGGGTAATCACCTCGACGCGGGAATTCCAATTCGGAGGGAAAGAATCGGATGGGAATGGCATCTGCCAGTATAGATCGGGTCAATTATATGATTTTCAATGCCCCTACCCCGTTTCTAATGATTTCATACTCGAGTTCATGAGCGATTTCATTCCCCGGAAAAGGATTTCTAGCCAAAACCTCATTTCGTTCATTCAAGCGCGGATTCCGGTCCCTTTACCGCCCGATTACCAGTTGACACTTCAATCATTGTCCGATTTTGAAACGAAGAAATACTACATTAAGAAGGATTTGGAGTTACAGGTCATCCCCCAATTTTTCATGGTGCATTGTCGAACTAATCACCCGGAATACAACAAAATTCTCGCCGAATGTGGGCTCCAGGGGGTGGGGCA
>CAYGYC010000100.1:0-12936 GCA_964353755.1 uncultured archaeon
TTTCAAATTGGAAGCTGTAGCAGACGCGGATTTAACCTTACGAATGACCAAGGATACAATGAAAAAATTCATGTCCGGTGAGTTGGATCCCGTGCAAGGCTATATGTCGGGTGAAGTGGTAGCTCAGGGAAACTTGACCAAAGCTATGGCCCTTCGATCTATCTTCGAAATGCTCGGCGATGAATTTGGGGTTCGCCTCATGGGCTAAGTCCTTTTTTAGAAATACTTCTTTTTTTTACCGCTTTTAAGATTCTATTGATAGTAGCAGAAATATTGGATATCTATTTAAACGCACGAAACGTATTTTTATCACAATCAAAATTCCTGAGGGAAAAAGAATGCCACGATGCGGGACAAAGAAAAAGAGAGCTCCAAAGAAGATTGTTAATGCTGCAAAAAAAGTGCAACAATAGAGATTGAAAATTAGATCTGGACGATTTTGTGATTACTTTAATTCTTTTTTTAATAATAGTAGAATAATTTTTCTCAGAATAGAGGCAAAAATAACTGAAATGTATTTAAAAGTACAATACTAATTTTACAACATAATCATGCTTTCTGAGGGAAAAATGATGCCCTGTGGACATGGTAAAACAAGAACGAATGGTGGTTCTGCCAAGAAATCGGCAAAGAAGGTTGGTTACTCCACAAAAGCGGCTGCCAAAAAATCGGCAAAGAAGGTTGGTTATTCCACAAAAGCTGCTGCCAAAAAGAGTGCGGGTACACCAGAAGAATCTGAAGATTAAAGTAAGATTACACTAAATTTCCACTTATTTTTTTATTGTTAAAATAGAACTGTTTTTTGTCTGTGATTTACAGCTTTTATTTTCATTTTTTATTCGTCTCATTTTACTATAAAGAGAAATTTTTATGTGGGGTAAATTTAAGTTTAAACCATGGATTTACAGCTGGACCAATTGAAAGATCAGGTGAAACAGAAAGGGTTTGAAATGGGTATGGACCTGGTCGGGATTACAGACCTTCTTCGCCTAAAAAGTGCCCCTAATCGGTTTCATGCTACCGATTATTTACCTAATGCACAATCTGTAATTGTCGTTGGTTGTCATTTCCCGGAGGGGAGCGTTGAAAATTGGAGGAAAACGCCATCCTCCTATCAATATTACAGCTATGCTTTAACTAATAAGGAATTGGGAAGAGCTTGCTTTCGTATCGCGAAATTGGTAGAGCAAGAAGGTTATCGCTGCTTCCCAATCGTTCCAACGGGACACTGCAAGGATATGGATTCCAAAGCGCAGATGGGTGAATTTTCGCACCGACACGCCGCTGTTGCTGCGGGACTAGGAGAGTTCGGCTATAATCGCTTAGTAATCACCCCAAAATTTGGAAATCGAGTACGATTCTGCTCAATAATTACGGAAGCACCTTTCCATGCAGACCCAATGTATGAAGGACCCCCTTTATGTGATCGCTGTAAAAAGTGCATCAACGCATGCCCTGGTCAGTGCCTCGACGAATCCCGCCTTTTATCCTGCACCATTGGAACAAAGACTTACGAGTACGTTACCTTATACCCGTTTCGGTGTTTTTATAATCTATTAGGATTAGGACCGAATACTGGCGCCCAGTTAGATATCCCTTTACCTAAGAAGCAAGGAGAATTATCCCAATTAAGCTTTTTGAAGCGCTATATAACCGCGGCAATCACGCGATTTCGAAAATTTCTCTACATTCGAGAACAACAATCAGCCGTAGATTGGTATGATTATTGTGGTCGTTGCTTACATGTCTGTGATCGTCCGACAAATCGATTTAAGGTAAAATAGAATAGGTAAAAATTTCCAAAGGAATTAGCTGGAAAACGCGTTTAATTACTTTTTATATTTTTCCAAAGGAATTAGCTGGAAAACGCGTCTAATTACTTTTTATATTTTTCTTGTAAAAAATACATTGTAAAGCAATTTTTACGATGGAACGTATCTAACGGTGTTGTTCCAGTGAGCAATAATTTTCCCTCATTTGAGATTGTACCGAGCGGAAGATTCAAGAATTGATGGGTCATACAGCCGAAAACATTTTGATGGACATCAATAAAAATCATTTCTCCATGTGACCCAGTCCCTGCATAACAATACTTCCCTTGTGCGGCTAGTTTTGCACTGGTACTTTCGGGATCAACTGTATTAGGTCCGAGCATACCCGTACGCGTTAGAGTCAATTCAGCAGGCGTACATTTTTGGCGCAGTTTATAATATTCTTTTGTAACTTCCAGTAACTCCTCGGCAGTAAGCATTTGGGAATGTAATTGGGCGCCACGCCCAGCTGGAAAAAAATTATTGACATTAAATTCCGAAACTCCTACCCGTTTAGCCTCTTCAATTTGTTTTGCCAAATAGGGGCGGGTTTGCCGACTGAGTAAAAAATTCCAGGTTACTCTAAAATCTTGTTCTAATGCCAGCCGGATGGCTTGGATTGCCATTTGCCTCTTTCGGCGAGTCCATTCAAAGTGCAATTCTTCCGTAGGAAAGACGGTAACACGGATCGTATCGATTTTGTGTGTTTTAAACTGATCAAACCATTCGGGATGTAAAACTAATGGATCCCCGGCGCTATTGATATCTCTGACTTTTAATTTTCGCATGAGAGGGAAAAATGGTTCGATTTCAGGGACGATCTCATTTACGAAAGTCCGAACCAGCCAATCTTCAGATCTCAATTGTTTGATGATTTTTTCTGCAACAGGAAGCGGGATCACCTTCCCAGCGGGACCACTTTCCGTATAACAATATTTGCAAGAATAAGGGCATCTTTTACTGAGTTCAAACAGTGCAACTTTTATTTTATAACCAGCCAGCACCAAATTAGCAGTGCTGGATATTAAATTAGTCCAAGTCTTCTTAATTTTCTCCATCAATCCGTACCCTTTTTCGGTTTCATTACTTTAAACGGGGAATCATGACCAGGAATGATAATATCGGCAATTTGGACAATTTTTTTCATGGAATCAAGCGCTTGATTCACATCCACATGAACAGCAGGAGGAATCCATTCCAAATAATTATTCTTTAAGGGAATGGCATCTCCCGTGATTACATAGATTACTTCCATTTTTGCAATTACGGAGATACTGTCCCATGAATGCCCCGGCGTCTCAATAAGTTCTAGATTTTCTTCTTGAGGGAAATGAAAGGGGAAGGATTTGATTTTCACGCTATTAGGAAGTTGTTTCCCCTGTGCATGTGTGTAAATGCGGGCAGAGGGAAAAATATTATTATTCCCAACATGATCCCGATGGGTATGCGTATTAATAACGATGGTAATATCAAAAGGAGTTAAGCCTAGTTCAGACAGCCCCTGAAGAATTAATTCCCTATCTTCTTTTAATGAAGTATCCACCAGAATATTATTCGCATTACTTTGAATTAAAGTGACCGTAGAACGAGCATCTAAGATAATCCCGGTTTCAGTTCGGATTAAAACGCCCGGTTTAATGACTTTTATCAGCTTTAATTGATGATTCAAGGTTTCTCCTTAGAAATAATAATTTTATTTAAAAGCGGTTCCAAGTATTGAGCGATTTTCTGAACTAGATGGTTTCCTTCCTCATTAGTTGCCATGATAAATAGTCCGCTATTGGTATCCCATCCAACTATAATTTTCACGGCATTACGAATTAACTCGAGATAGGCAGAATCTGACCCTGCGGCGGGAAGATCTCCTGCTTTGAGCCCGAACTTTTCTTCTAGTTTCGTAGCGACTGTAAAGATGTGACGGGACTCGCCTTGCGCAATGTCATAGGTCATATGACCTTTTGCCGTTTTATGAAGATACCCGGTTACAGTCTCCATAAACCTCACGCAGGATTCATTTAAGAAAATATTCAACTAAACGCGGATCAGTTCTCTTGAAGTTGAGTTTAGAAGGTTGAAAATCAAATATAAGTTCAATAAATTGGTTAATGATATAGGCGGTAGCCCCCCAAATCTCGTAATTATTCCAATAATAATAGTATAAGGGGTAGTTAGTCCCATTTCGGACCATATTCTTCTCACAAAATTTATCTTCCGTAAGGAATAATTCGAGAGGTATGTGTAACAATTCGGCGACTTCGGTAGTATTCGAGTGATATTCGATATTTTCATGAATAATTCCAACAAAGGGGGTAATGATATATCTGGTGATAGTGAATAAATCATCCAACCTACCAAGAATCTCTACATATTCGCTTTTAACCCCGATTTCCTCCTCGGTTTCTCTTAAAGCGGTGGCTGTTAAATCCTTATCCATCTCATCTTGTCGTCCGCCTGGGAATGAAATTTCGCCTTTATGATGCTTTAATGTATCAGTTCGTTTAGTGAGAATGAAATTTAGTATTCCGTTCTCAGAGCAGATGGGAATAAGCACGGCTGAATGATTGAAGCCGGGGTGGTTTAAAACAAAAGACTTCCGCTTTTCAAGCCGTTTTTGAATTAGGGCTTCAATTTCTGGTAGTGTTGGTATTTTCATCTAAATTTAACTCACACGTTTCTTGTGTTTTAGAATTGAAAATACCTATTTAAAATTTAATCTTTAATATTTATTGTTCCTTAAATAAAGAAAAAGTAATGAAGTTAGGCACTTTGCCAATCAGGGAATTTCTTCTGAAATTCTTCTTGTAATTTCTCCAATTTCTTTTGAATTTTTGGGTGGCTGGTTAAGTAGGCAGTGATATCGGCCTCATGTTCTTGTTTATATCGTTCTATATCTTCATCCGTAATTCCTTCAGGCAGAAACTCCTTTCCAATTTCTTGGCGTATTCCGAGCAGAATCCCAATAATAATTTGCATTGCATTTTCAGGACCCGCCTTCTCTATTTCTTCTTTATGTTCTTCAAGTGCCCCTGCTAATTTCTCGATAAGTTTTGGAAGCATTTTCAACGTTAAATCAATATATAACTTCGGAGTTAATTCCATTAATATGCACCCTAGATTTTTTTACTTTTAAACAGGTCTAGCGAATTAACTAAATAGTTACCAATTCAATTAATAAATTTATCCAAAATACAGTTTCCGAATAAAGAAAAGAGGGATTTAAGAAAAAATTAAAGAATGATTTGCCATTTTTGAATCCGATTAGGTGAAATCCCCGGTATTTTCAATGCTAGAGAATTACAGTTTTTTAAATCGTCCGTGGTCTTTATTCCAGCGGTTCTTAATTTTGCCGCTAACTTCGGTCCAATACCTTTAACGGTTTCAACAGGTGGTGCCTCGAGATGGATCGGGATAGCAATGGGTTTGAAGGCCTTGTCGTGGTTATCAACAACTTTTTTCCGTGATGCAGTTCCTAAAACATTTAATAATGAAAACACTTGTCCGATCACATTATCTATGGGGGGTTTTATCAATAAGTTACTTAAACTTTGGACAAATCGGATTTGCTGTTGAAGCCCAGCTAGCAATACGTTATTTTGTGCCATGGTGGTAACAATTCTAAATAAAACCTATATATCCACAGAATACCCAGATATTCTATCTAAAAATGGGCAAATGTCTCATCACCGGGATCCAGTTTTAATTATAGCTTAGAGGGGATTATTTCAAATAGCGAAAAGGAAGTTTCATGAATCGCGATTCCATTATTTTCATTCATCGCAGATGTTTTACTCACATGCAACGGATATTAGAGACGACTGACCCCGAAATAAAGGAAAGGGTATACCTGTATGAATGTCCAGAATGTCATTATTTCATAACGTGCAATATTCAAGAATTCATGGATAAAACCATTGAAATTCAAAATGTGTGTGAAAATTGTGGAAGGAATATGAATGTACTTCCTGATTATGTTACGCCGCAGAGGGGGATCATTTATTATCGGTGTCATAAATGTGGGTAAGAGGTTCTATTGAATACCCTGAGCCCAGATCTACTTTCGGGACAAAAATATGATGAATGATACTTAAATATATTTTATCCATTCTGGTTTAAATATGTAGAACTGGTCTCTGGCATCTCGCATTGTTCGGCGACATATTTCGATTTCGCGCATAGTGGGGGGGGTCGTCTGCGGGACTTCAGCAGGTATTTTTAGATTCCAGCCGGTATTTTGTTTCACGTGCTCTACCGTAACACCAGCAAATAATTCGGCGAGATAAGCCTCTTTCGTTTCCGAATCGAATCGCAAAACACATAAAGGCGTAATGATAGCAGCGGGTCCTTGAGTAGTAGAATATCCCGCTTTTGCTCGGCTATCATAGCCGGTAAGATAACCTACATCCGTGATAAAATTCACTTTTTTAACCAAGCGCAATTTTGAATGCTCATCGAGGAGCCAGACCAGGCGTTTCGCTAAAACGGCAATTTCTGTAGCTCCACCGCCACCGGGAAGCCGCACTAATGGTTTATTATAATCACCTATTACCGTCGTATTACAATTCCCATAGCGGTCAAGGACACTTGCCGCCAACAGGGCGATATCAATATCACCTCGCTGAAGAAATCCCAGTGAATCGAGGGAATCGCCTATAAAAGTCGCTCCAGGGGGGAGGATGGGATCTACCAGGGAATAGGGCATCTTTTCTAGGGGCATGAAGTCATGTCCGGTGCCGGTCTCAAAAACCATGGAGATATTGGGAGCATGAAGATTCAACGCCATATAAACCGCTAGAAAGGGCCATTGAAAGGCATTGAAAATCACTTCCCCATCTTTTATTTCCCGCGCAGCGGCAATCAACATCATTTCAAAGCCAGTATATTCTTCGCAGTATTCTACCATTCAATCGCCTCCTTAAAAGCCCCAATTGACTGCTCCTTTTATCAGTGCCTTTGCTCTCAGGCGTTCCATTTTTTCAACCCCTAGAACTTTTAAATACTCGTTGCGATCATTCACACTAAGAACCCATTTATCTAACCATTTTTCCCATCCATCGAGGGTTTCTATTTCCTGGGAATAATTATAGATATATTCTAAATCTGTATTATAGAATCCTTGGACACTTCCCGGATGCCCACCCCACGGCTCATGCACAATGGCATCGACCCGAAAGCCGACAACCAATGTTTTTTCTGGAGTTTCGCTGATCACGAACCGATCTACTATGTCCTCTGCGATAATAATGATTCTTTTACAGGCATTTATCCCATACTTGGAATCTCCAATAACACCCCACATTTGGGCATTTCCATCCGCATCCGCTCGCTGCACATGAAGAAATCCCACATCGGGTTTTATAGGAGGGACCACACAAATTTCCTCATCCGAGAAGGGGGATTTCATCACGGCGACCTTTGCCCCTATTTCTTTGGGGGTATCAATGATATTAGTCCCTACGAGGGACCGAATTGGCATGAAAGGAATATTCATATATCCTGCAAAATAAGACATATTCAGGCCAAACAAGGATTGCTCATTATAGATCAACGGTGCGGGAATTCCCTTTTCGGTTGCTCGTTTATAATTCCAAGCGGGTTGCGGACCAATTCCATTCCAACAATGGGAGGTAATAATATGATTCGTAACATTTGCCCCGATTAATTGGTCAAAGAGAATTCCTCCTGCAGCCTTTGTAACCTTAAGATGCCGTTTCCTCTGACGGATTAATTCATGACTCGCCGAATAAGCCATGCAATTTCCAAATCCTCCAAGGAAAACTAAATCGCCATCATTCACGAACCGTTTTACGGCTTCTGTCATGGTCATAATTTTCTCTGTCATCTTTCGTCAGATCCACCTATGTCACATTTTGCCATATATGGTTGATATTTACTTATTTTTAAATTATTTATAAATATAATTGGATTGTTACTCGTCTTTCCAATCATGCTAGAATAAAACCCTTTCGGATTCATATTATGTATATTTTTCTATTAACACTGTTAAGCGATCTGAATTTTAATTATCTTTCAGAATCTTTATATATAACGGTGTTATATACAATGTAAGTAAAAATTGCTGAGGTTGATAAAAATGGTGGAAAATGAGATTAAACATACTTTGGTTTATGATCAAAGGAAAATTATGGAATTGCCTCCTTCCGCTAAATTCATTTTATATTTGCTAAAATTAAAAGGTCCCATGAATCGAAAATGGATTATCCAGGAAACGATGATGCCTGATCGCACCGTGGGATTTGCTTTACGATTATTATTACACGAAGGGTTAATAGAAAGAGAAAGTTATGATGATACCCGACAACGGGTTGCGGCGCAAGGACGGCGAAGAGTTCGGAAACAGGATCGTCGCATTACGAATTATACACTTGTTTCGACACTGATGCCCTATGAAATGATTGAAGTATAACTTCCTTTTTTTCTTTTTTCAAATTAAATATCAAAAAAGATTTTTTTATGCTTTTCAAATCCCACAACCTGAGAATACCCAATTTCTCTCAACATCTCTAGAGCACGATCGAGTTCCCATCCAACTTCGTTCGGGTTATGACTATCAGATCCGATAGTGATGGGAATATCCTTTTCGAAGCATGCTTGTAGGATTTCAATACTGGGATACTGTTCCTTGACGGGCTTTCGCAAACCCGCGGTACTCAACTCAATACACACTTTATGTTTTGCTAATGCTTCTATAACTTCGTAAGTCAATTCGGTAATAGGCCTATTCGGTCTATCTCCAAATTTTTTGGGCAGATCGAAATGGGCAATAACATCAAATAATCCACTCTGAATTGCTTTCTTCAAAATCTTGAAATAATTTTGATAAAGCTCTAAAATTTCATGTTCCCGAAGTAGTTTCCGAAATTTTTCATCATCGATAACCCGTTTACCCACTACATGAACAGATCCATAAATGTAGTCGAATTTAAACTGACTTAATAACTGTCTGATTGTTTTTTCCTTCCCTTCATAATAGTCTGCTTCAATGCCCAGTTTGATCGTGATATCGGTGTGTTTATCTCGCATGTCTTCTACATTATTTATATATGTGGGAAGCTCTTCTTCTCGCATACAATATTCCTCTTTGGGGACAAAGGCGGGAAGATATGTCATAATAAAATGATCAGAAAAGCCGATTTCCTCTAACGACTTCGATATCGCTACTTGTACATAATCTTCCATCTCTCCAGTCGCATGTCTGCACAATTTGGTATGAATATGATAATCTATTCGTCCTGTCAATTCAATCACCATTGATTAATTAATTTTTGAAAAATATTATTGTGGTTCTGTAAATTTGAAAAACGATAAAGTAATAGCACCTTCATCGCAGGCTTCCCAGCATTTCATACACATAATGCAATTGGAATCTCTTATCTTTGCCCAGGGTTCTCGTAGGAGAGGTACGCCCATAGGACAAGCCACTTCGCATTGGCGACATTTCTTTCCTAAACATTTCGATAAGTTACGCTGGACACCTATAATTGCAAGCGGGGTCATTACACCTAGCAATGCTCCCAGTGGGCAGAACCATCTGCACCAAGCACGCCCGATGTAGATGCATACAATTAAAATAATCACTAAAAAGAAGACTCGAAACCAAAACCATGGGCTCCAGGAAAAAATAGTCCAGAACCCTTCTTCGAGGCTAGGCCAGAGGGCGGGAGTTATAATAACATTTGGAATAAGGGCTTGAAATGTTGCGGCGGGATCGAGAGGAGAATAAGGATTATCGGTGAAGGGACCGAGGGGGAGAGGTGAGCCACCAGTAAACCGTACAATACCCACTGTAATTGCGATGAAAAAAGTTAATCCTAAGATAAAGAATTTAACTTTAGAAAGTTGTTTATTGATTTGATAACCCGGATAGCGCTTTCGTACAGGAACAAAGTGAAACACATCAAGCACGAATCCAAAAGGACACATCCAGCCACAAGTCGCTCGCCCCATAACGATTCCAAAGATTAATACCATGCCTAATGCCATAAATGGAAACCACGCGTGAGAGAACGATTCCATTAACATATCAAAAGCGCCTACAATCGTCGTGCCTGGCGTAGCATGACTTTGCATAATAGGAAGAGGAAGTCCATTAAAATGCGCGATGGATCCTAAAAAATTGTAACCAAAAATGAATATTAAATTTCCAAAGAGAATATAAAAGAATAACTGCACAAGGAATCTCGACAGTTTTAATAAGAACGGTTTCCACCCTGACCGTCCTGGCGTTACTTCGTACTCGTTCTCGTCCATTAATGTAACCTAGTTTTTAATGTTAAGAATTCTTTTCGCACATTCTCAAATAAATCTTTTTCAATTTTTTAATTGAAAAGAAATGAAATAGTTAAATTGTTATTTATAATTAATAATCTAAAAAAAGGATTTGGCTTAACTTATGTCAATTGAATGGGATAAAATTACCGATGCGCCCTCTAAAATATATAAAATCCAAGGCGAAGCTCTCTTAGATTTAAAGAAAAGTTTAAACGCCTTTGAAGATGAACGCATTGCATTAAATGAAAAGATCGCATCTTTAGAGGAAAAAATTAGGAATTTAGAGTTTGAAACCAAAGAGAAAGATGCCCAATTACATATATTACAGGAGAGAATATCCAAATTAAATGAGTTAATCGGTGCCTTAGAACAAACGGTTACCAACAAGGATGAATCAGCTGGTAACATAATGCAAATGCATGCGAATTTTATGAAAGAGATCGAGCGATTAAATAATGAAGTAGTGAAAAAAAAGAGAGAGATATTCGACTTACAAAATCAAAATGCTAAAGTAGAAGCCGAAAAAAATGAGTTTAAAAACAAAAATGTAGAATTACAGAAGGATGTAGAAAATCTTAATTCCAAAGTAGAACTCGAGAAGAATGAACTAAAAAACCAAACTTTAGAGTTACAAAAGACCGTTTCTCAATTGCAGGATAAAATTACGGGATTGGAGGATAAATTAGGACAGGAACAAACTGAACTAAAAAAATTAAACAGCCTAAATAGAGAACTCCAAGACGCTTCTGAAAAAAAGGAAAATATTCTTCGAGAAAGAGATGAAAGAATTAATGAATTAAATATGAAAATAGAAACCTTGGATAAGCAGCTAGGAACAGGAAAAGGTCAAAGTCCTAAAAAACCGGTTCTTGAAGAATCTGAATCGCTTAGTGAGGGACACGAGTGTCCACATTGTCACTCTAGGACAAATGAAATATATAAAGACATTGAGGGCAAGAAACAATTGATGAGAAGATATTGTACTAATCCAAATTGCGGTTTTATGGAATATATAAGCTAGAGTTTCACTTTAAAATAAAAAAGTATTACCGATTTTTAGAATTAGCTTCTAAATATAGTCGCATCCAATTCCTTTAGAAAGAAGCAAATTATCTAGGTTGCGTTTTAATTTGCGGTCCAATTCTTTTTGACGGTCGGAAATATACCCTTGAAACGGTTGGTGGAGTATGGGCCCCATTAGAAAGGGCGATTTCTGGAGTTGAGGCATTGAAACGGGATTAGAGCCAAGAATTTCGTCGATAACATCATTAATGGGAGTTTCATGCTCTACTCGTTGCTGCAATTTTTCTAGATGTGAAGGTAATAAAGGACGAAATCCAAAGGGAGGTTCATTTCCGGATACCAAGTCTTGGAAGTCTTTGACTTCGCCCAGTTTCACCCCTAAGCCGTAGGGATTCGGTTTATACAAACTATCAATCTTAATTTGCCAGATGGAGAGAGGATTTGAAATGAAAATATTTCCATACCCGCTCTGTGAATCGCGATTAATGGATATATTCCACCCTTGCGGGTCCTTATTGTATTTTGAATCAATTTCTGCCAATAATTCTTTTATCGATTTCAACTCGAATACCTTTCCAATAAATTACTATTCTACTCTAAACAGCTCTACTATAATAATAGAAAAAAAGTATTTAAAAACTTCCAAGATTTACTACTTACTTTTAAAAAGGTTAGCTTTAAGCCTCTTTTATGGGGTAGTGGCCATATTTTTCGATAGCACTGGTGATTGCCATGATATTGGGAAGTGGGGCATTCCAGGGAAGCTCACAAATGGGACTTACCATGTAGCGGCCCCCAGGGGCTAAATTCAAAATATTTTCTTTAACTTTATTTTCGACATCTTCTGGAGTCCCAGTAAGTAATTCTCGGCTGACATCGATCGTTGCGCCCATTATAGTCACCTTCGGAAATTTTTTCTTAAAATCAATCCAGTATGCGATATCCAGTGGATGTGACCCATTCACGGCAATAAAGTTGATTTCGGCACAAACCTCTTTGAAATAGGGATCCATTCCACAGTTATGTAAGATGAAGGGGATGCCAATCTCTTTTTGGAATCGCTTAATAAATTGCCCCTCAAATGTCATGGCATCTTGGAAACTCATCATAGTTCTATTGAAGGCGTAACCGGGGTAAAAGATGACCGGAGATATACCAACATGGTTCACCCAGTTATGATAGAGATCCATTTGGGATTCGTAGATTTTTTCACACAGCGTTAGCAGAATTTCCGGGTTTTCCCGCATGTCCCGATACGCTTGGATACCGCGTAATTGTTGGACTACGCTCCAGATACCTAAGCCGACCACTTGGGGAAATTGGGTCTTTTCATAGACTAATTTTGCGGCATCAAATGTGGTATTCCATATCTTGATGCGATTATGATCTGGAATCTTCAATCTTTCAACATCGGCTTCCGTTTTACAAATGATATTTTGATCAATGAAAATGGCGCGATAATCGAACCATTTGATAGCCTCTTTCCTGTCATTTGTTTCAGCAAAGGCGACCCCTTCAGCGGGTCCAGAATAGCAAGTCGGAAGCGCTACCACATCGGTATGTAGGAACTCATTTGCCATTATCACGGCATTTGCATAGACTTTCGGAGAACTTAAGAGAGTTCGGACGGTGATTCCTACGATGCGAGTAATCATTTGTTCTAAAGCAAGAGCGAAGAGGGGAACTTTGTCAATCCGTTTTGAACCCATAAGCGCGTCTTGAAACCGTTTAAAGGAGGCTTTCCAATCATGAACCATATTACAGTCCTCGTTTTATTGAATCGAGAAGATATTTAATTTTTTTAAGGCCAGTC
>CAYGYC010000101.1:0-12926 GCA_964353755.1 uncultured archaeon
GCTTTAAATTCTAATATATAGTGGATGATCAATCACCTAAAGATCTGAAAGCAATACAGTTTTTTTGATGCTTAAAATTTTTTTAGTACTCTTCAAATTTAAGAAAAATAAATAAGTAGCCGAATAAGATTTAAAATTCTAATTTCTCTTAATTCCAGTAAAAGGATATTTGTAAATGGTGAATTTAGAAATGGAACCATATCGACGATTAGTTCAAAAGTTAAGAAAATTCCCTATTGGTGGCGTTGAATCGGAACCATTCCTCCACTTTTTAGCGCATTTATATACGCCCGAGGAAGCGAATCTATGTGCAGAACTGTCTGTTTTTCCGCTAGAATCCATTAAAAAAATTGCTAAGAAATGGGGAAAGTCGCCTGAAGAAACGGAGGACATTTTGGAAAGACTTACTCAGAGAGCAGTCATTATGAAACGAGAGGGCAAATATGGACTATTGAACGTCATTACTTTAATAGATGGGATATATGGCGATGATAAACTACTGCAGGGCAAGGATGGGAAAGAAATATCCCGCTTAATTCTTCGATCCTTTGAGGAAGGCTTGGCCGACGAATTTTTTGATTCCCAAACCCCGGCAGGGCGCATCGTACCTATCAATGTCGCGGTAGAAGATCAGCGGGAAATTATGCCACCCGAGCAAATTTTCGAGATTATCGATCAAGTGGAATGGATTCGGCTGGTTGATTGCGCCTGCCGCAAACGCAAATTACTTACGAATCAGAAAAAATGCGACTATCCTTTAACTACCTGCATGGTGTGTGGAGGAAAGAATTCGGATATGGGAATGGGTGAGTACCACGCGAATCTTGAGTCGGGTCGGGCCATCACGAAAGCCGAGGCAAAGGCATTAGTTCTCCAATTCGCTGACCTAGGGCTTATTCACTACGTCGATAATAACACATTTAATACTAATGTGATTTGTCACTGTTGTCCGTGCTGTTGCGACATTCTAGCCGGACTGTTTAAGTTTAATAAGCCGCGCGCTTTTGCTAAAACAAATTTTCTCTCAACCGTGGATCCTGAACAATGTACCGGCTGTGGAAAATGTGTGGATCGCTGTCCATTTGAGGCTATTACGCTAAACTCCAATAATATAGCAGAAGTAATGGCAGATCGATGCGTGGGCTGTGGGCAATGCCGTTTAGCCTGTGAAAGTCAGGCCGTTGCCTTGGTACGCCTTAACCGGGAACCCATTCCTGAGTCGGCTATCGAACTGGGAATGAAGATGGTTCAGGAAAAGGGACGCAGCATTTTATAAATAAAAAAATAAATAGCGAAAATTATAGATGATAGGAGGTCATAAAACTGAAAATAATGGGTATTGATCAAACAAGCTGTATTCGCTGTGGCGAATGCGTTAAAGAGTGTCCAGCTAACCTCTTTTCCGAGAAAGAAGCTGAAAAGGAAATCAGATTTGAGGATCCCCATAATATCTGCATTCTATGTGGTCATTGCATCGCTGTTTGCCCAACAAATGCCGTAACTGCAGCGGATGTTGATGAGCTATATGAATTTGAAGAAGCTAAAAATCCGCAAACGATTATAAGCTATGAGAATCTCATTAAAATGATTCGCGCGCGGAGATCGATTCGTCGATTTACGAATACACCGATTCCCCGCGATACAATCGAGAAAGTCTTACAAGCGCTCCGCTATGCCCCCAGCGCGAGCAATGCCCAAAGCTGGAACTATATTGTTCTTACAGATCCCCCGCAAATCAAAAGTTTCACGGAAAAAGTAATGAATGTCATTTATTTATTGAGAAAGATCCTGAAATTTAAATCAATTTTACGATTCTTTGTTTCTGGAGGAACGAAACAGGTGTTACTTGATCCGAGGACTCTGATAAAAGTGAATCGAATGATAGCGGATTACGAAGCTGGACAGGATGTCATATTTTATAATGCCCCCTGTGTCATCATACTGCATGCACCTAAGTATGGAGGCATGGCGGGTGTGGATGCCGGAGTTGCGCTCACTCATGGCATATTTGCGGCTCAATCCCTGAATATCGGGACCTGTTGGGTAGGATATGCTCAAGAAGCCATTCAACGCATTAAAAAGCTTAGAAAATGGCTCCAAATTCAGAAAAAAAGAAATTGTTACGGCGTCCTGGCCTTAGGCTACCCCGCGGTCAAATATCAGCGATCGCCCCCCCGAAAAGTCTTACAGGTACAATGGATAGACTAAAACTTAAATAGAATTATACCCATACATTCTATTATTAAAATGGCTTTATGAGGCTGTATTATGAAAAGCATTGTTCTTTACAGTTCCTATTTTGGAAATACGAAATTACTCGCCGAGAAAATTGTAGCGATGACGGGTTCAGAGATCCACGGGATAGTTCATGGTCGTCATTTCAGAGTCTTTCTCCATATGATTGGAATTCGGGGTGGAAAATACCCGATTGTGGATTTGCACGATTATGATTTAATCTATGCAGGGGGTCCTATTTGGATGGGTGGTCCCGCACCAGGATTTATTCGGCTTTTAAACAATCTTGATGTACGCGGCAAGAAAATAAAATTCTTTTTCCGTGCGGGTGGTGGTGACGCAAGCAGATTAGATAAAATTTTAGACAAAAAATCAAAGGAATGGGAGCTTGATGTATTGAAAACAATAATTATTAACGGCGAAGATACGCAAGAGGCCAGTGAGGCGAAACTCAAAGACCTCATTGCTGAATAATCACAATTTTTCAATTGAACTTATTCTAAAATCTGCCTAACAGTATAATTTCACATAATAGTGGCATATCTTTCCGTGGATTTCCTGTCATCGGACTATTTTTTCCTATTTTCTCTTTTCGAGGATGATAATGATTTGGTTTAGAATTTACATCCCAGTCAAAATCGTAATTATCAAATCTAATGCGATCAAGATTCAGGTTGGAAAATATTACTGAATAACTATATTCCTCGTAATTATTGTATTGAATAAAAATAGATGTTCCATCAATTAGGATTATTTTCAAACGCTCCAAATTTGGATATAATGTTATATCTAATATTTTTGATTTAAGTTGCTTTTCTAAAAGTCCTTTAGCGATTTGTAACTTTTCAATCGCTTTCATGATTGATTATTCCACTTGTGTTTCAGTTGAAATAATTCTTCCCGCTTATCGGTGAGATTTCGCATACATATTGCATCATCTTCCGCCTCTTCCAAAGTTCCATTTCGCGCATCAGAAAGAAAGTTCTCTATAGAACTGTATTTCCACTTGTTTAAAATTGTTTGAATCTCCTCTTGTAAAACTCTCAATTTAAAATCAATTAATTCGATTAAAAATTCCTTATCAACGGAAATCACTGTCATTTTTCTTTGACCTTGAATTTATACTTCAAATTCTAGAATTTTTGACCTTTAATAATTAAATATCGTAAATCTACTTTATAAAATTATCAGAAATGTAATCACTTATTATATTTAAATTTATTTTCAGCAGATCCCTACTCACGTTTTGTATGAAAAAAGGAAAAGAAATAAAAAAATTATGCTAGTTTTTGTGCTTCTTTATCGCGGAGTTCGCGCCGCAAAATTTTGCCAATCGCACTTTTGGGTAAGCTGCCCACAAATTCGATTATGCGGGGATATTTATACGCCGCCATATTTTCTTTGGTCCAGTCAATAATCTCCGCCTCAGTAACTTTCCCTTTATACTCTGGTCGGAGGACGATAAATGCTTTAATATTTTCGCCTTTTTCGGGATCTTTCACACCAATGACAGTACATTCTAAAATGGCGGGATGCTCATAGAGTATCTCTTCAATTTCTCGTGGATAGACACTATGCCCTTTATATTTAATGAGATCTTTCATTCGGTCTACAATGAAAATATAGCCTTCCTCATCCAAACGAGCCAAATCACCAGTGCGGAGCCACTTATAGCCGCCCGCTTCAAAAAATACTCGTCTATTTTCCTCAGGACGATTATGGTACCCTAACATTACTTGCGGGCCTGCCACAACCAGCTCGCCGATTTCTCCAATAGGGAGAAATTCTAAATCTTCATTCACTATGCCAACTAGCGTGTTTGCAATCGGATGCCCACAGCTCCCAGATTTTTGCTTTGCCCAAGGGGGAGCATTCGTGACAACGGGTGATGCTTCACTCAATCCATACCCTTCCCCTATTGCAAATCCTGTCCTTTTTTTCCAAGCTTTTGCTGCTTCCACAGGAAGCGCTCCAGCTCCCACATTTGCATATTTCAGACAAGAAAAATCTACATCTTTGGTGAGGGGCGAACCAAGGAGTGTAATAAACATCGAAGGGACTCCTAATATCGTATTCGGCTTAAATTTTTGGAGAATTTCAATGATTTTTCCTACATCAAAGACCGCCAGAATATAGCCTTTAGTACCGCTGGATGGAGTCTGTGCTAACTCACATGTTTGACCGTATATATGATACCATGGTAAAATGGAGACGCTAGAAATATCTTCCTTAAGATATTCTCGTTGCATATATTCTGTTATCTGATGAATTTGGTAGACATTAGCTACAATATTATAATGGGATAAAAGCGCTCCTTTAGGCAGACCTGTAGTCCCTCCCGTGTATTGAATTACCGCCACATCGTTGGGATCTATTGTAACTCGCGGAATGGGCTTTGGCTCTGGGTTCTGCTCCATCAAGGTATTATAATGAATTACTACATCATCCTCTTCTTCTTTGGGGACCTTTCCTTCCACATTCACCAGGATGACTCTCTTCAGGGGCAAGCCCTCTTTCTCCTTTTTATAGTGCCGGAAAAAGCGGTCGATCATAATGAGATATTGGGCGCCGGAATCCTTGATTTGGTACGCCATTTCGCGTCCGACAAAGAGCGGGCTGATGGCTGTTAATGTTGCACCTATAGATAAGACGGCAAAATAGCAGATGCTAAAATAAGGACTATTTGGCAGCCATAGTGCTACGACATCACCTTTTTTAACACCTACTTGTAACAACGCATTTGCAAATCTTCTCGTTAAGTTATCAATTTCAGTGAAGGTAATTTCATGATCATAGTAGATCATGGCGACTTTGTCGCCAAATTTTACTGCTGCTTGCTCAAAAATATCCCGCAATGAAATTTTAGGGATCTCTAAGTCCAAGGTTACGCCTGGAGGAAGATATTCTTTCCAATATCGATTCTTAATATAATCCGGAATATCCAATCTCATTCAGCCTCTAAAATGTTTTAGAAAAAATTATGAGCGGGTCTCCTTAAAAAGCTCACTTAAAACAGAGGTCCCTTTTTATAAAAAATAATAATCCAAGCCCGATAAATACGCCGCTAAGGGATATTTGAAGGATACTGAATGGGAAAGGCGCAATGTAAATGAATCCTAATCTTATGCTACTTGAATAAAGAATGAGCGGAATGACAATAGTTACCACTACCGGAAGCAAGATAATTGCTTTTATATGCCTCCATTTCCCCATTCGAGACCGCTCCCGTTTCAAGCTTACGAGTTAATGAAAAATGATTCCGCCAGTAACATTGAATGCCTGTCCCGTGATATAATCACTCTCTGAAGAAGCAAGGAATAACGCAAGGGGAGAAACATCCTCCGGAGTTCCAAATCGTTTCATATCAATGGTAACCTTCATTGTTTTTGCCACCTCATCAAGTCTATCTTCTGCAGGTCCCCATAAAGGGGTCTTGATGAGTCCAGGACAAATGGCATTAACCGTAAGCCGAGGGGCGAGTTCCTTAGCCATGGATTGAGTTAAACCTATCACTCCGAATTTGCTGGCACAATACACACTCGACATAGGCCATCCTTCTTTCCCAGCCATGCTTGAGATGTTAATAATTTTGCCGCGCAATTCGCTCTCTGACATATTCTTTTGTCGCAGCATTTTTTGTCCAATGTATTTAGAACACAGAAAAGTGCCTCGCAGGTTCACGGCGATACACCGATCAAAAAGTTCTTCTGGGAGTTTGATGAGATCATAGCCCGCTGGGAAAATTCCTGCATTATTCACCAAAATATCGATTCGTTCAAAGGTTTGATATGCCGTTTCCGCCATTCGTTTAACATCTTCAAGTTTAGAAACATCAACTTCTATGGGAAGACTTTTTTGCCCAACTTTTTCGATATTCTTCGCAGTTTCTTGCGCTGACACCAAGTTAATGTCGGTTATTATCAGGTCTGCTCCCTCTCTAGCAAAATGCATTGCCATGGCACGTCCAATTCCACTTCCGGCACCCGTTATTAATGCAATGCGACCCTTCAAACGACCATAATTTGATTCAGTCAAGTTCTTTTCATCTCTTTTATTACTCTTTTAGTTCTTTTCCGATGTTCCAACATTTGGCAAGCCGCTCTCCAAGGCTCCAGTAGTGGATACTGTGCATCTCAAATAGCAACGGTTTAAGTTTGGCAATATCTACGAGCCCCTCGGTGAGAATTTCCTCATTGCAATAAGTCGCTACGACTTCACCGACGAAAACATCATGGGATGGAAAATCCACCGTCTTAACCAACCGGCATTCCATATTTATGGGACATTCAGTAATCATTGGAGCCGTTTTAAGCTCGCCATAAAAAATATCAAATAGGGAGCTTTTATCAACATCCTTTCCACTGACAATGCCACAGTAATCGGTCTCTTTGATAAGATTTTCGGAGGGAATATTCACGCTAAATGCGTTATTCTTTTTAATTCCCGCATTGGTAAAGTGTTTCTTATTGATTCCCAAAGATATGGCATTCATGGTCATAATCCCTACATGCGCAATCGTAATGAAATTAGGTTTTTCATTTACCATTGCCCCTACTAATACAGTCAGTGTTGGATACAGGCAATTCTTTGCCCCAAGCCGTTTTTTCATCAAAATCACGACCATATTTATTAAGAAATAATCAGTGGAGAACGATATTTAAATAATAGTTGAAGGGAATACATAACTAATTAAAAAGTTAAGGAGTGATTCAGATTGACATTTAAACCGTTAGAATCTCCCTATAAAAATGTGAATGAAGCGTTAAAAGCAGCAGTAGATAAATATCCAAATAATGTGGCGATAAATTATCCGTTCAAAAAGATGACCCTTACCTATAAAGAACTCTATGAAAAAATCACAAAATTTGCCAATGCACTCAAAGATCTAGGCGTAAAGAAAGGTGATCGTGTTGGAATTGTGTTATCTAATAATCCTGAGTTTGTGATCTCCTTTTATTCTCTTTTACAAATTGGAGCGGTTGGCTGTTCAATTATCAAATTATTGACAACGGCTGAAGTGGCAGATATTTCGCAGACCACCGAATTAAAAGGTCTGATCATTGCCGATGATGGAAAACGCACTGTGAAAAAAGCGAAAGAGCAGACCCCCTCCTTGGATATTGTCATTTCCGTCGGAGACAAAGGGATTGAAGAAACGTTGGGATTTTGGGAGGTCCTCGAGGAACGCGGCCATTTGAAACCCATCAAAGAACCAATTGGGTTAGATGATTGGGCAACTATCAATTTTACCAGCGGGACCACAGGAAAGCCGAAAGGAACCATTCATACGCATAGAAATTATGTTTTTGCCGCAAAGGCGCAACAAATTTCAACTAAATTAACTTCTGATGATGCTGTAGTAATGATTTTACCAATGTACCATATTTTCGGGCTCTCCGTCATGAATGCCGTTCTTAATGCAGGAGGCCGACTCGATATGCTTCCGGGCTTCCTCGTTCAGGACTGCCTCAAACTGCTCTGCGATCCCAAGGTCACGAGCTTCGCTGCAGTGCCTGCGATGTATCATATCATGTTGAAACAGGAGAACATTAAAGATTTTATTGGAAAATTCAGTCCCAACTTGAAAAGCGTGATTGCAGGTGGGGCACCGCTCCCTTTAGGGCTCGCACAACAAATAGTTGAGACCTTCATTGATACCAAGGGTCGAAAAATACCCGTAACCGAAGGATTTGGAACCACTGAAGATTCGGTTTATGGGTCCGTGAATCCATGGGACGGCAAAATCAAGTTAGGGACGGTCGGACCGCCAATGCCAGGAGGCAAAATCCTCTGCGTGGATGACAATGGAAATCCGGTGCCAAACGGTGAACGGGGCGAAATAGTCGTGCAAAATCCAGGGGTGATGCTGGGCTATTTTAAAATGCCAGAAGAGACGGCGAAAATCTTAAAACCGGTTAAGGGGCAAAAGGGAACTTGGTATTATACCGGCGATATCGGGATCATTGATGAAGATGGGTATATTTCCATCGTTGATCGGAAAAAAGACTTGATAAAAGTCGGAGGACGGATTGTCATCCCCCGGGACGTGGAAGAAGTTCTCTTCAAACATCCTAAAATTAGTGATGCCACGGTGGTTGGAGCCCCCCACGAAACCATGGGTGAAACAGTTAGAGCTATTCTCGTGTTAAATGAGGGCCAAACCATGACCGAGCAAGAAGTGAAAGATTACTGCGCGGAACATCTAGCCGATTATAAAGTCCCCCGCATTGTGGAATTCGTGGGAGGTCTCAAAAAAACGGCAACGGGTAAGGTCTTAAAGAAAGACTATAAAGCAAGTTTCCAAGAAATAAAAGGAGCTTAACCTCTTTTTTTTTTGCCTATAACTCTCAATCATTTCCCTTTTTTTAAAATCCTCTTAAACCACCCTATTCTTAAAAAGAAAAATTAAAATTATCCCCTCTTTTTCCATGAACTATTAACTTTTCACCCGAATACAAATCTGATACTTTATAAAATCATAAAAAGTATAAATCCTAAAATTAGGAAAAATATTCCTAAACTAATAAGTATTACACCTTCTATTCGTCCGGCCCTTTCTTTATTTACGCGTTTCCTTAGATTATTAAAGCATAAAACTCCCGTAACAAGAAATATAGCTGCAATATAAAATGATAATATCGATAAACCATATTTCAGGATTTTTTCTGGAAAGATTATGATAAAAATGCAGAGAATTGATGAGACAATAATGAGTACCATCATCCAAAGTCCCTCTTCTTTAATTGCTTTCTTAGGGACCCCCTTTCTCCTATATTTCTCGGGAAATTTGAATTTAACATAAAAGATTAAAAAAAGTCCAAAATCTACTATGATATATAAAATTACTAACAATATATTCTCTATATTGAAAATAAATCTTCCCCCTCAATTCCATAATTCCGCCAAAATATCTTCGCTCTCCGATTTTCTGAGAAATGTTATATATGGCACATGGAACATATCCATGCAATCAGATTTGTTATTTATTTTAGTATGTTAATGAATAGATCGCCCCCATTTATAAAGAATTAATTTAAAATTTTATAATGGATATATTTTAGATTCATAAAACATATTTAGGTTCAGTTAAAAATTATACAATAAAAAAAGATAAGATAATAATAGAAAAGAGATTAGGATTCACTACTGAATTAGAAAAGATCTTAAAGAAAAAAATGTGTTGGTGAGAAAAATGACTGGAAAAATATTAGTTACGGGTAGTCAAGGCTCGTACGGCACCGCAGTATGCAAAATTGCGAAAGAATGGGGCTACGAAGTGTATGGCACTGATGTAGCAGACTTGAAAGAGAAGAATTATGTCAAAGCGGATATTACCAATCCTGAATCTATTAAGCCATTAGCGAAATTAGGCGTAGATGCCGTCATTCATACCGCGGGCATTATTGATATGATGAAAACGGAATTGCATCAGAAAGTTCATATCGATGGTACGAGGAATCTGATTAATCTTTTCAAAAATACAAATTTGAAAGTGTTTGTAAGCGTCTCCTCCGCAGCCATCCATGGCGGTACTAAAGAAGATGTGTTCATTACAGAAGAAAACCCCCGGGTCTTAAAAGACAGTTATACTACGAGTAAAGCGCAGCAATATGATCTGACCTTAGCAGAATTCGGTGAAAAGAGCATGATTATCGAACCCTCATTGGTTTATGATGAGCGGAATCGGTATCTATTCAAGCAAATTGCGGAATTACTTGCGTTAAATATCTTACCCGCCCTTCCTGATAACGGGAATTTTTGGGTGGGTATGGTTCATCCCATTGACTTAGCAACCGGAACCTTGATGGCAATTGAACGTGGTGATTTTAAACAGAGCTATATCATTTGCGATGAGAAACCCTTGCGAATGATAGAAATCGCTAAATTGGTGTCTGAAGCCGCGAATTCACGGGTGCCCACGCGTACTATTAGATTAGAAGTCTTAGATCGCCTTCTGAAGATGATGGGAATGCTGGATACCCTCTTACCGGCATTAGAAGGAATGGAACCAATGGCGACCATGATGAAAGATATGGGGTTGGATTTGAAGAAGCTTAAGTTGCCGATGGACCCTGAATACATGAGAGAACATCATAAATATTCAAGCGCGAAATTGAAGGAAGTCACAAAGCGCAATGCGAAAAAATGGCGCGTGAATGAAGCTACCTTAAAGAAGTACCCGACTGGCTGGAAGCCTGAAATTGACCCGAAGATAGAAATGCCTAAACTTTTGAAGTATTGGACGGAACAAACTCCACCCATTATCAAGAAAGATGCCCAATACCCCGATGTAATTGAGTTTCTCTTTGACCAGGTAGGCGGAATGCTCTAATTATTATTTTAAGCAGGTATACGAATGACATTTGGATATATTGGGAAATTAATCGAAATTGATCTCCTTAATTCAAAGGTGTCGACCAAAGGTCTTCCCGAGGAGTTGAAGCCATTTCTGGGTGGGGTGGGATTCGGGACAAAGCTACTCTACGATTTATTGCCAAAAGGCACAGATCCCCTCTCCCCTGAGAATATTCTGACATTCATGACTGGACCTTTGACCGGATCTGGGGCAGTAATGACGGGGCGGCATGCCGCTATCGCCAAATCGCCCTTAACCGGGATCATTGGACATGCCCTCTGCGGGGGGTATTTCGGATGGCAGCTCAAAAAAGCGGGATTTGATGGCATTATTGTCACAGGGGCCGCTGAGAAACCGACTTCTATTGTGATTCAAGATGAAAATATAGAGATCCGCGATGCCAGTGTGCTCTGGGGTAAAGGCGCCCACGCTATGGGGACTATCTTAGATGAAGAATTCAAAAAGACCTATTACGTGGGAATTGGTCCTGCAGGAGAGAACCAAGTTAAAATTGCCAGCATTGTCGATAATGATGAGCGGGTTCATGGACGAACCGGGTTAGGAGCTGTGATGGGATCAAAAAATTTGAAAGTAATCGTGGCAAAGGGTACCGGAGAAATTCCCGTCGCGGATCCCGATGCGATGAAAAAGATGAATCAAGAGATCATTAATGAAACGAAGACTAATTTCATGAAAAAATTGCTTGTCGATAACCAACGCAAGTTCGGCACTTCCTCCATGTTTGGAATTTCTGCTATTGGCTATAATCTAGGAATCAAGAACTGGGCCTTACGGACCTGGAACGACTATGTGAAAATTTCGGGGCAAAAATTAAACGAGCAATTCGTGACCAAAAACTATTCTTGCCATATGTGTATTATTGGGTGTGGAAGGCGGGTGGGCGATCGGAAAGGGCCTGAATATGAAACGCTTGGTGCATTAGGAAGCCTGTGCCTGAATTCAAACTTAGAATCGATTATCGAAATGAACAAGCTATGCGATGACTATGGAATGGATACGATTGCCACTGGTGGAATACTTGCCTATTTGATGGAATGCTCTGAGAAAGGCTTAATTGACGAGAAGATCGCCTGGGGCGATTCAGAGAAAATGATTCAATTAGTTAAGGATATCGCGACGAAAGCCACGGAATTAGCGGTAGTCCTCGGGCAAGGCACGAAAAAAGCAGCGGAGGAAATTCCGAATACCGTAGATTATGCGATGAATGTAAAGGGCATGGAAATACCAATGCACGACCCACGAGGCGGAATGGATCTATTTTATGCTACAGCTAGTCGCGGTGCAGACCATCTTCAGGGTGTTGCTCTTACCCGATTCCTCTCAATTCCTGAATTTGGCACCAGTATGCTGACCTCCATAGAGAAATTCTGCAAAATTTCTCAAGATTATATGATTACCTTGGATTCCCTTTGCATGTGTAAATTCGGAGCAGTTCCGCAAGGTCCAATCACCGTCACCGAGATTCTGAAACAGTACAAGAATGTAACGGGTATTGAATTAACGCCGGAGCAACTTCTCGAAATCGGAGAACGCATTTTCAATCTCCAACGCTTGTTCAATCTTCGAGAGGCCAATTTGACTCCCGACGATGATACCGTGAAACCTCGCTTTTTAGAGAAAAATCCTGATTTAGATAAAATAATCCGTCGCTACTACCGCGGGCGCGGCTGGGACAAAAGTGGAATCCCAAAGAAAGAAACCTTAGACCGACTCGGACTTTCTTAATTCCTTTTTTTTGACTATTTTTTATTTTTTAAATCAACTTCTATTTAAGCTTCACAAAATAGGATTTGTTCGAGACTTATTTAGCGATATACTGGAGAAGTGGAAATCTGTATATGAAATACTTTTTAAATGTGTGTTAATCTCACTATTTTGTTTCCCTCTTAAGATAGGACCGAATTTCTTTTATTGCCTTTTCTGTTTTTTCCCTTACTTCGCTTGCATAATACACTGAAGTAGGGAACTGCGCTTTCATAGGCTCAATTTCTTTGTTTAACAGTAATGCCGCAATTCCCTGAATTAAAAATCCAATTGCATAACCCTTTTGATATGTATAATGGGTTGGAATTCGCACGTATTTACCACTTGTAAAACCAAGCATATCGGCTTTGATATCGAGGTCCAGATCAATTTCATCCATTAAATGATAGCAAAAGTAAGCATCATGAATACTTGTGGGGTCTGTTCCAAATTCCTCTAGCAATATCAAAAGAGCCTCTTTATTCAATTCTACCGTAATTTAGCATCCTTTAATTATATTTGAGAGTAATTTATCTTAATTATCTATCCTTTTTAGGGGAAGAGAGAACGA
>CAYGYC010000102.1:0-12904 GCA_964353755.1 uncultured archaeon
TTTCCTAGCCCTTGAAGGAGGGCATTGGCTGTTACGGAGGAATACGGCGGAGCGAATGGAAAGGAATATTCGAATTCTGTCAATTCTTCATCAAGCAATTTCCGTAGATGTCCGAACGTAAATCCGGGCTCTACAACAAGATACATATCCTCCCGATTAATTTCTACTATTTTATTCATGCGTTTTAAATCGAGGATAATCCCTCCCTTAGAAGGAATAGTTAATCCGCCGACATTTGACCCCGCGACATAGGCAGTAATTGGGATTTTATATTCATTAGCTAATTTAACAATTTGTTGAATTTCTTCTACCGTTTCGGGCATAACTATGTAATCGGGCGGGGAGGGGAGGTTTTCAGTCATATCTTGCGAATAGACGTAGAGCTCTTCGGGACGATTTGAAACATATTGGTTCCCGACGATTTCCTCTAATTTTTCTACAATATTCATATTTTCAGCAACCTACACATTAAAGTCGGTAATGTCAGACATAGATTCAATAATTTTAATTAATTCTGTGGTTGCAGGCATAAATTTCATTAGTTTTGGCAGCGGACCTTTTATGGTGATTTGCTTCCGTTGCACGGCATCCATGAAATTTAATTCGCCCTTAATAATTTTTAACCAAATTTCTTTTGACCCTTCCAAACTAAATTCTGCATCTTTGTTAAGCCCTGGTTTTAAATCCTGTGCTTTTCCATTTGTACCTTTCCAATTAAAGGCGATCCCTGCTTCGGGAATATGTATATTAAAAGAACTGTTGAGTCCTTGCGCATATTCTAGGTAATCCGCATTCGTATTGCATCGTTTAGCGAATTCCTGCGCCCATTCCATCGATCCGAGTTTTAATTTTACTTGTTTAGGCATACTAAAATTCCACCAAATCGATTGTTTATAATATCGTCTAAGTAGTTAATTTAAATTTTTATGGAATCGTTATTTAAGAAGGGATAAATCCACCTCGTTCCGTCTTTTAAATCCAGCTTTTGGATACGGATGCCCTGTCCTGTAAAGCTTGCCCATATAAGCTCCAAGCGGAATGTCTCGTGGTTTAAAATGATTAGGATCCCCCGGCTCAACTATAATCTTTTCGTATTTTCTGGTTCCAAGGCCTATTCGCTCACCGATTTTTAATTGGATTTCTGTTGAAATACCCATCAGTGATGACCCGGTTTGGAATTTTTCATCGCCGGCTTTACCTACGCCATATTCTTCAGCTTGGGAATTAGGGAGGGCTGTACTTTCAGTTGCCATATCCACGCACAGTGCATCTATCGCTACAGGATCAAAGGAGGCGCATATACCTAAATTAGGAATCATTGGTGTATCAGCCCATGGAACGCAATCACACCAGGGAGTGATGTCGATTGCGAAATTGAGGAATCCTACCTTTCCTTTCTCCTTTATTTTCATGCAAGCCAGTGCAGAATCTGCAATAGCAGCACTGGTTACTTCAAAATAGCCATCAGGAATGGTGAAAACACCACAAGAAAGCGTTTTTAGCATGTGACAAGTGCATCCTTTACATAAGGATCTATTCCATTCGATTGTCTCTTTGGTTAATGTGATTGCGCTTTCAGGACAGGCATTCTGGCAATAGATTGCTTTCTTGCATTGTAATCCTTTACATAGTTTCGGGCGAAATATCGAATTTTGTAAGCCATATGTGGGATGCCCTCCTAAATGTAAATTGTATTTCCCCCGTTTAGAGGCACAGCCCACTCCAATATTTTTGATTGACCCCCCAATGGTGGCAATGGGATGCCCTTTAAAATGGGTCAGGACAATCATTGCATCCGCATCCGCAATTTCTCGCGCAATATATTGTTCTAGTAAAACAAATCCTTCAGGAAGATCAACATGCACATCATCGGTTCCGATGGCTCCGTCCGCAATGATTATAGGACATCCCATCGTTTCCGGCGAAAATCCATTCATTGCGGCCGTATAAAGGTAATCCTTGGCGGTAATACGATTAACATATTCGTGATAGGGAAGGGTGGTAGTATCGGTCACGAAAGGTTTCCCGCCTAGTGCTTTAATCTTATCCACAATCACGCGCACGAATATAGGGCGAAGATAAGCTGTATTGAAATACTCGCCCATATGCAACTTTACTGCGACGCTATCCCCGTCCTGAATACATTTCTCTAATCCGCCCTGCTCGAAGAGCCAGACGGCTTTGGCTGCCAAACTCGTTTCTAAATTCATGGCGCGAGGATGCATGAAATAAACTTTCGCGGGCATACTCATCATCTTCCATAAAACAAAAATACCTTATCTTTTTATAAGTTGAAACAGAGAATTTGAATATTACTTTTCAATTTCTAGAATTTAACATGGATGAATAGGTATGCCTAAAGAATATGATGTCATAGTAATTGGAAGCGGGATCGGTGGTACAGCGTGTGGTGCCATTCTAGCTCATGCGGGTCTGAAAACGCTCCTGCTGGAGCGCAATACACGATTAGGTGGAGCCTGCAGTTCTTACAAGAAGGAAGGCTTTATTATCGATGTAGCCTGTCACTTTTTTTCAAACGGTATAAATGGGCGTTTTGGAAAGATTTTAAAACAGATTGATATGGCTTATAAGAAAGATGGGAAGTTAGTCTCGGATTATCTCCAATTTAATAGTGATTTAGCCTCAAAGGGGCGGATAAAGTTTAAGGGGCGCCCTGGCTATACGCAGATGGGAATGACGACCTCATTGGCTTTTAAATCAACGCCAAAAGTAGAAAAGGACGAGGATTTGGATACGAAATCAGGATTTAAAAAGGCAGAACAAAAAGAACTTATGACGGTCATTGGAAACATGCTCCAAATGTCGAAGAAGCAGATTCATGAGTTGGCAGAACGGGAAATTGATTTAAAATCCTGGGTCAATGAGGTTACCACTAATAAAAAGGTTCATGATTTTGTCGCAATGATGTGTGGGACGTTTTTCACCATCCCTCCACGTTTGTCGAGTGCTTCGGAATATATAATTTGCCTTCAAGAAACAGTGTTTTCAAATGATACCTCCTATCCAATTGGCGGCTCAATTGCCATTCCGACGGCGTTTGCCCAAGGTATTCTAAAAAATAGGGGTGAAGTTCGAACGAGTGCCCCTGTTTCGCGCATTCTGATTGAAAACAATCGGGCAGCAGGTGTAGTGGTTAATAACGAAGAAATCCACGGCAAAATTATCGTGAGCAATACGGGAATGAAGCAAACCGTCTTAAATTTAGTAGGGGAATCCTATTTTGAAAAAGACTATGTCACGCGCGTTAAAAATTTAATGCCTTCGTATTCAGCCATTGCATATAAATTTGCATTGAAAAAGCCGTTGATTAAAGAAGATTTTTCTTTTGTACAATTAACTCAAACAGAATTTGGACCCTTGGCTGATCAAGGCGAGGAAGACAAGGCGCCAATGGCGGCTAGTTATTTGATGCCAATTCCATCCAATATGGATCCCCAGCTCGCACCCCCGGGAAAACAATTGTTAATTATAGGAACGGCTGCCCCGCCCTTTGTCAAGAATTGGAAGCGTTGGAGCGATATTTACTACCAGGACATCCTCTCGTTCTATCCTGAGTTAGAGGACCTCATAGAATTTGTAGATATCACCACGCCGTTAGATATCACCAAATATATCGGAAAGGAAGGCGGCCCCGTGGAAGGCACGGCTCTTACACCTTCTCAATCGGGAAAAAATCGAATTTCCTCGGAATTACCTATTGAGGGGCTTTATGTGGTTGGAGATACGGCGGGAGTAGATACACATGGGGTAGGAACTCAACTCGCTGCTGATAGTGCGCTTAAATGTGCGGATCTGATCCTTACTAAACATAAAAAACTTGTTCCTGCCTCTGCTAGAATTTGACTAATTTACTCTTTTTTTTAGAACATTAGTAATTAATTTTTCAATTTTTATGAGGAATTACGGGATTATTATCTCCGAATTTTGTCCGAATACAGGAGTTCTATTTTCGGGCGGAGTTTAAATATATTTCAATAAAGTAAGTGATAGAGACATTACCACCACACTATGAATCTTTAAATGTAAGATTTGAAGTAATCATACCTAGTTAAATGGCGAGTTTGGCGATGAGAATGAATATTGATATCGAAGATGTCATTGATCGCATTATCAAGGAAACTAAGAAAAGCAAGAAAGAAGTCATGAAACGCATTGAAACAAAAAAGGACGATCTTGGGGGATTGATTACCGATGAAGGCGCGGCCTGTATTGTGGCAAAAGAAATGGGCGTAGAGGTTTTTGAAGCGGTCACGTCTACTTCAAAACGAAAAAGAATCCAGTTAAAAGATTTAACAGTAGGAATGAATCCATCTTCAGTAATAGGGCGCGTATCTTCCATTTTCCCAGTCCATGAATATACGCAAAAAAATGGACAGAAAGGGAAAAATGTAAAGTTTAATTTAGAAGACTCGACCGCTCAAGTTCGAGTGGTTCTTTGGAATGAGCAGATAAAATATGTTGCAGAGAAAAAAGTAGAGGAAAATGCGATAATTGAAATAAAAAGGGCTACTATAAGACCAGGAATGAATAATGAAGTAGAGATTCATTTAGGAAAACAAGGATTGATAGAAGTAAATCCCAAAGATGTGGATTCTACAGAACTTGAAAATAAAGGATCTCCTATTTCTTTTATGAAAATAAATCAGCTTCAATTATCTATGTGGAATGTTAATTTAATAGGGAAAGTCCAATGGAAATCGCAAATATCTACCTTTAATAGGCAAAATGGATCAGGTAAAGTTGCCAGTCTGAGTATTTTTGATGAGACGGGCCAAACTAGGGTTGCGTTATGGGATGCTCATGCCGCATTTATAGACCAAATTGCGATTAATGAGTGGGTCAAAATTGAAAACGGATATACTCGTGGAGCGCAAGATAATGCGATTGAATTGCATGTCGGGAATAAATCTAAAATCTCTAAAGAAAACTCGGTATCTCTCGCTCTCCCTGATGCAAATAAAGGTTCAATTACTTTAAATGAAGTTAAAATTCAAGATCTAGCCTCGCAGAGTAAGAATTTAAAAGTTGTTGGTACAATCCTAGAAAAAGGCGAACCGCGGGAAATTATTTTTAAAGCGGATAGCTCCACTCATCAAGTCTGTGATCTGCAATTTGCCGATGAAACCGGAACCATTTCTCTTTCAGTGTGGGATGAGGATATCCCGAAAATTCATAAAGGAAAAACCTATTGTGTGGAAAATGGCTATATATCCGTCTTTCGCAGCAATCTTCAGCTAAATGTGGGCAAGTTTGGAGTAATTAAACCCGTAGATATTGTCATTACTAATATCAACAAAGAAAATAATCTTTCTGACCAAAAGAAAGAAGTTTCGCGAAAGTCAATCATGGATCTTGAAGAAAATGAGGTCGTGGAGATAGCTGGAGCGATCGTTTCCCTTCCCGAAAAAGGAAGCCCTATTTATAATAGTTGTCCAAAGTGTTTAAAAAAAGTAGAACAGAAAGATAATACCTGGGTTTGCAAGAAATGCGGGATTGTTACGGACCCAGTTCCGCGGATGTTCTTTTCTTTAACACTTGATGATGGGACTGATAATATCCGCATAACGGTGGCAGACAAAGTAGCAGAATCACTACTTGGCATGACTACCAAAGAAGCAAAAGAAATGATAGAGGAAAAACTAAGTGAACAATTTCCATTTATACATAAGGCGAAAGATCTCTCTGGGAAGGAGATAATTGTCCGGGGGTCTACCCTTTATGATTCTTATACTTCGAAATTGAAACTTATGACTAAGGATATTACCTATCCTGATTCGCGCACTGAAATATTAAGATTACTTCCACGAGTTCAAAGCGTCAATTAAAATAACTTGCCTTTGATATAAGAAGTATATATAGCAAGATTCTTTAAAATTTACACATTGATCAGAACCTTCTCTAATTTCGACGCCTTCCTTAAATTTTCTCCTATTTTTTATGTTAGGAAGTTTTGGAATGAATGAGTTTTCGAATATGTCGGAAAATCCTGAAATGAACTTTTCATTTCTTTTCCTTTCATAATTTTTAAATAGTCCTTAAAAGAAAAAACTGATCATTAAATTCCTTAATATTTCATTAAACAATTTACAAAATTCTCATTATTTTCCTTTACGCGATAAATAAAGTAAAAAAAGAAGGTTAAGCTATGAGTGGTAACGGCGGGGAAAAAGAGAAAACGCCGGGAACAGAAGTACCCGAAGCAGAAAAGCCTGAAGCAGAAAAACGAGTACAGTTAGCTCAAGATCGAAAGGATCTTGAAGAGCAACGAAAAAAGATATTAGCTGAGGCAGAAGAAGCTGAAATAAAGGAAGATTTTCAAGCTGCAGGCAATTTATACCAAAAGGCAACTGATATTTCTACTACACTGGGAGAAAAAGATCGTGCCAAAGTGTTCAATGACAAAGTAAAAGAAATGCGCAAAAAAGAAATTGAACAGAAAAAAAGCTCTGAACTTGAGAAGCGAAAAGAGGACGTTGAGAAAGAACGGGAGAATTTGGTAGAAATAGGCGAAACTGCCTATAATGAGGGGCGGTTTGAGGATGCTCTTAAAAATTATCAGCAAGCGGTTGAACTCTCAAAACAGATTGGCGATAATGAGTTCATAAAACAATATACGGGTATTGTAAAAGAAATTGAATCGCGAAAGGCTGAACTCATCCGGAAATTTGAGAACGAGAAAAAGGTCCAAAAGTTAGAACAGGAACGTCGGGAAATTCTTCGGCGTGCGGAGGAAGCTGTCACCAAAGAAGATTACAATGTAGCAAGTAAGTTTTACAAAGATGCTGTAGTTCTGTCAGATCAAATGGGGCAAAAAGAACGCTCTGAAATGTTTGAGGCTCGCGCTAAGGAAATGCAAGAAATATCCGAGGATATTCGGAAAAGAGAGGAAGAAGAGAAAGCTCGCACTGAAATGGAAAAGAAGAGAATCATTTTAGAAGATACTCGTGCGGCTTCATTGGCGAGAGCTGAGAAATCACTTGAAAGAGGAGATTTTAAAGGTGCAGCTACTTCCTATGAAACGGCTGCGAAACTTTCGCTGGATCTCGGTGAAAAAGAAGTTGCTACGGGCTTCACGGCTCAAGCTCGCGATATTCGGGAAAAGGAACCTGAACTCAGAAAAGAATTCCGGGAAGAAAAACGCCGTGTTCGAATTAGAAAAATTCAGGAAGGTATTCTCGCTAGGGCAGACAAATTTTTAGAACGAGAAGAATTTCTAGAAGCAAGTCGCGTTTTTATAAGAGTCGCTGAACTTTCAAAGGATGTTGGCGAAAAAGATCGCGCCAAAGAATTTGATTTACGGGCAGATGAATGTCGTAGAAAAGAGAAAGAAAAACGAGATGAATTATTAGATCGTGCCGCAAAAGCACTTCGCGCCGTAATTACCTTACGTCTCATGGAACCTGCTGTTGCCTCAGAAGTTTTTTCTTGGGAAGAACTTACTGCAGTCGTAAAAATATGGGACATTGGATCTACTACCGTAAATTTCAAAGAAGGTGAGGCAACCATCACCCGGGGGGAAGCAGCGAAATACGATGTCCTCCTAGAAGGCACTAGTGAAAACGTCATGAATTATTGTTCCGGGAAATATAGCCATAGAACTATGGCAAAATGGCGTGGAAAAGTCCGAACCCATGGAAAGAAAGGATATCGCGACCAATTGGAATCAATTTTATGTTTGCCTCCCCTTGAAAAAGAAGTGGAGAAACAATATGTTCATTCTACTATTTTCATTGCTGCGATGACAGGAGTCCTCACTTTAATTGTATTTCTTATTTTAAATCCGGTCAAGGTGGCTGAATTTGTCAGTAATGCTTTCAAAAGTCTTGCTACTTTACTTGGAGGAGCGGGCGGCTCCGAACTCGACCCCTTCCTCGGAGGACTTGTTTCCTTTTTGGGAAGTATCCAGCCGTGGATGATCATATTCTTTCTCTACTGTCCCGGAATTATACTCCTTGCCATTTTAATTCCCTATTATGGAGTTCAACGAATTCGATTCGAAGGAGAAAAGAAACGCAAGACCAAAGAGACTAAACGGGTCATTCGTGCAGCTATTGTCGCCCAAGCTGAAAAATCATATAAAGATGGTCGATTCATCGATGCGTCTCGACTCTGGCAAAAGGCTGCCTTGCTTTCGGTAGAATTAGCTGATGAAGACAGAGCGGCTGAATATGCAGTCCGAGCTCACGCCCTTCACGGAAAGACCACTGAATTAAAGAAAAAATGGAAAATTGAAAAGAAAGCTGAATTAGAATCGAAAATGAAGAAAGAATTGACCTCTAGAAGAGGCACCTTGGAAGATGAACGTAAGAAAATAATGGCAGAAGCTGCTGCGGCGGAAGATTCCGGAAACCTGCTTGAAGCCTCTCGTGCCTACAAACTCGCCAGCAAACTCTCTCTTGAAATCGGTGAGAAAGAGAAAGCGCGTGAATTCAATGAAAAGAGCAAGGAATCGAAACGTCGCGAAGCCGATTTACGCCGTCGCCGTAAGACCGAAGTCGCCCGCATCCGAGAAAGTGAAACAATCCAGAAATTTGAGACTCAAATGAAAGAGGCTATGGAAATCGCTGAAGTGGCATTAACTGAAGAACGCTGGGACGATGCGATCAAATATTACGGAATGGTCATCCGGTTTGCCACTGATATGGGTGATAAGGAACGTGCCAAGGCATTCGAAGCCAAAGTTGCAGAAATCGAAAAGAAGGCGGACTTAGAATCAAAACGCGATCGATTTGAAGAAAAACGGCGCCAGGTCATTATTGACGCTGAAGCAGCCACGGCTGATGGTGATGTAAATAAAGCAGCAGATCTTTATGACGAGGCTGCCCGGCTTTCTCTTGATCTCGGTGAAAAAGACGTCTCTGAAGGCTTCAAAGCGACTGCTGCCGAACTCCGAAAACGCAAATAAAACTTTTCCTTTTTAAATTCTCCTCTTTTTAGAAAATGGTGGTTAGTTCTACTATTAAAAAAATCTAACCTCTCTCTTTTTTATAAACAAATACTAATGTATTTAAAAAGAACCATAAAAAGTGTTAATCTTTTTCTTTAGTGGCACTAAATCCGATGAATGCTGGATCTTTTGCGATTAAGGATAGGGGCAACCTAATGGCAAGGGCGATTAAGGGGACGATAACAAAGGCGTATAATCCTATAAAAGTATTGTCTGCAAGAAGGGCGGAGAGAGGTCCACCTGTTAATGCAATAGCATTTCCGAGAAAAATACAGAGTCCCATGGCGGTTCCAAAGTGATTTTTCGCATTTTCCATTACAAGGACATAAATAGCGGCAAATTCGCCTAAGGCGAAAAATCCAACGGCGGAAGCGGCTGGATACATGAGTACGAAGGGTAACTTTAAAACAGAAATAATGACGAGAAAGATGGTGGAAATAATTCCGCCACTTACTGCTATAATAAGGGCCTTTCTCCTTCCGATTTTATCAGCATAATATCCAAAAAATAAGATCCCCACAATTCCGATAACCGCACTTAAGGCGCGGAAGAACGCGGCTTCCATGGATGAAATCAAATATATTTTTTTCAGAAAATAGGGCAGCCAATCATCTACGACCCACAGCGTAAAGAGATCCAAAGCACAAAATAAAAGAGCTATTACCAGAAATCGATTTTTTAAAAGAGATTTGATAGATCCAAGTACGGAACTGGATTCTAGATCATTAGGATTGGGAATTATTTTAATTTTGGGCGATTCTTCTAGATAAAAATAATTGATTGCTGCAATAATGATAATTGGTGGTACCATAAGTAAAAATCCAAATTGCCATGTACCCAAGAAATCATCTGCTATTCCAGCGACCAGCCATCCTACTACAGCTCCAAAAATTCCCCCGGAAACGAATCTTCCAACTGCCTTTGATCGGGATTTCACGGGATACAAATCGCCCAATAATGCGACTGCTACTGGAAAGAAACCTCCAATAGATAATCCCTGAAAAAATCGAATATAAATAAAATATTGCCAAGGCATTATGGAAATCAATCCTGTAGGAATACTAAACAAAAATAATGAAATATAAATAATTTTTTTTCGTCCAATTCGATCTGATACTATTCCTAAAACCAAAGCCGTGATTATATATCCTATCCAAAAGGAGACATCTATTGTCAGGCTGACTTCAATTAATTTCGAAAGTTCCATCGTTTCTTGCATTTCGTCTTTTACGATATCACTGATTTGCCGGCCTGCTGCAGTGATTAGCCATCCAAGCCAGCAGGCAAGTAACACATAGACCGTCGATCGTTTCAAATGAATCCCATGCACCTTTCTCTTTTGTAACTTCTCAACAAAAAAAAGATATTTAAATTACTAGCTCATAATTAAAAAATTCTAGTTTTAGGAGATCCTAAATGATTTGCAAATAAGGTAGGGTATTAATGACCTGAAGCGAATGGGTTGCACTGGGTTTCCCCTGTGGATTTTTGATTATTTGAATATATTTAGTGCTCCCCTCGGGATTTTTTGGCTCGACACCTAATTTAATGATGCCATCCGAATAATATTCTAATTTATTAATAAAAGAGGGACTATGGAGTGAGGGATTTAGGGTCGCTAACAGGGTCTGCCCATATTTTTGGAGCATTCGAATGAGAAATTCATATAAACTGAGGATATGGCTCTCTTCAAGAGGAATTTCAATGAGATCGGAAATCATAATTCCCAAGTAGGTGTGATTGCTGTTATGTTCCGTAAGTTTAGTCCCTAAATATTTTAGGTTTTGTTCTAAGTCCGAAGACCAGCCAAATGATTCAAAATATTTCATTTCGGGTTCACTTTTCAGTGAATCCGCCATCCGAAATAAATCATACAAAATCAGTCGTTTTTGGGTGATTAAATCTTCGAATGTGATGTTTGTCTTGCGTAAGCCTTTAGAATCCTCAATAGAACGCTTGAATAACTCAATTAAATATTTCAAAGACACTTTGGGAAAGGCAAAAAGACAAGTCTCCTGATGGATCAGCCCATCGATGTAATAATTCACATAGAATTTAAGCACATCATTCAGAGGGAAATAACTGTCAATTTCAAGTAGCCAACTTGTCCCATAGAGGATTCCTTGTGTTAAATAATCCAACTCCTGAATATTAAAAAGGGCCACCTCCGTTTTTGTTGGTGGATTCTGTAGTGCCTGATAGGTTAACATATAATCATTTAAAATAATTCCTTGATTGGTGATATGAAATTCAATTTCGGTCGTTATATGCTCGGTATAGGCCATCTTCTCAACTAATAGATAACGCCGAATTTTTTGATTCTGTACTTCTCTCCTAAATTCAATTATACAATCGGCGTAAGCTTTTAAGGAAAGTAGCGAATCGGGCGAGAATAGATGAGGCTTCAATGTATAAATAGACATGATTTTTGCCTTTTGCTTCATCATACTAGTACTCAATTGATTAATCAAGTCTTTTTCAATATCTTTGCCTCTTACTAATCGAATAAATTCTGTAAAACCATCAAAAAATAAAATATTGGTTTTCGGCATGAGTTCCCGCTGGTATTCAATCATTTCCTGGAAAATTTTTAAAATATCTTGATGGGAAATGTCTTTAAATTCATGTACATTCTGATTGATAATCTTATACACATCAATAAATCGGATATTCTCACTTTGCCCTGGATCCCATCCAAAACTCTTCAATTGCTGAATCACCTGCTCGCTTGGCCGTTCAATCGCAAAAAAAAGGCATTTCAAATTGGAATTAATTGCGGTCCACAACAATTTTAAGCAAAATGTGGTGGTTCCTACACCTGGGTCCCCAATCAATAAAATATTTGAAGGATTCGGAAACCCACCCCCTATATGCCGATCAAATCCGTGAATCTTCGTTGGAAACCGTTCAATTTCCTTTATGACCTTACTTAATTGTGGAAGGGGCTTTAAAACTTTAATCCCACCAATGATTTGGGCGTCTTTTAACTTCTTTATGCGCACCCCCACGGCTTGGGGCGTTAATTTCACACTTGCTGATATCTTTTTATTCGATATACGCGGATTTTCTTCTAATAATTGTAGTATTAATCTATCAATTTCGTCTATATCCATCTTTAAATCCCGGCTATTTTATGACCTATATTTTTTAAACGAAATTTTTGGTGGAACCCCGCCTTCGAATTTCATTTCTAAATGAAAGTGACTCTCGATTTGTTATAAAATAACTTCCAATTTAATAACTTTTCTTTGATCAATTTTCACTTTGAATGTTTCTCATTACGTTTGTCCACTAATGAAAAAATTTTTATAGGTCGTGATCTTTTCTACTAATAACATACCAAAAATATGTTCAAATCATGTTCAATAAATTAATAAAGGCAGGAAAGAACATAATTAGTACCGAAGGGTGACTGAAAAAATATTTAGTAATGAAGGGTGAATAAAGACAAATACTGGAGAAGTGAAAGATGCGTTCTACTATTTTTTGTTTTTCATTTTGTTATTCCCTCCTCCCCTCCCCCTTTTCACATTAGGACGCATCCACTATATCTCCAGCCAAAATATCCCCCTCTCACCTATTTTGAGAAGAAATTTTTAATTGCGGTTCTGATTTAATCATTTCTTTCTTTTTTTATTAAAAAAAAAATTTAAAAATTTTAAAGAAAAGAACATTATAATTTCAATTTAGCTCCTCCCTAAAACTATCTTTATTAATATACTCCGCCCTTATCTACTTCCACAAATTTTACACCAATGCCCACCTAAAACACTAGATGGAGTCGCATCCCAGACATGTCCTTCGCCACATTCCCATTCCAATTTCGTATAGACATTAATGAATTTCGGCGAAAGACATCTTCCACCCATCCGCCCGGCAAGTTCCTGCATATCCTTGATAGTATATGCCCTTTGGAGCAATGCCATTGGTAGGGGG
>CAYGYC010000103.1:0-12871 GCA_964353755.1 uncultured archaeon
GATGAAAATATTTAATTCAAATATTAAAATAAAATTTTATTAAAAGCGTTTTTTTGGGTTAGAGATGAATATAATTTATAGGTTTATGTAGGAATTGAAATGCATTATACTATCGTTCCCATCAAATCTTTAGGAAATAGTAAAAAACGGCTCGAATCTTTTTTAAGCCCTTCGGAACGCAGAGAATTAGGGCTTGCTTTAATAGAAGATGTGTTAACCGCTGCAACAAATTCTCGGTTGTCCGATGGGACGCTTATTATTACCCCGGATACTGAGATAATTACTAGGATTCACCACTGGAATTTTCCGAATATTGAATGCATCCTGGAATCTGAAGAACGGGGAATTAATCAAGCCGTCCAATTAGCTATAAGGTGGTGCCTTTCCAAGTCGGTTTCCTCTATTCTGGTTATCCCTGCCGATTTAGCATTAATTACCTCAGATGAGATCGACGCATTGCTCCAATTAGGAAGGTCCGGATATTCTATTATTATTGCACCCTCTCAGCGTAAAGATGGGACTAATGCCTTTTATCAGCAGCCTCCTAACCGGATTCAAGTCTGGTATGGACCCAATAGTTTCCAAAAAAACCTTACTCTCGTTTCGCAATCTCCCCATCCCTATAGAATTCTGGAGAACTCTGCCTTCGCCTTAGATATCGATCTTAAAGAGGATTTAGAACAATTACAGCAAATAAAAATACATTCAAAAACGGCGGAATTCATTAAAACACTAAATTTGTCGAGTAATAAGTAGAATTATGATTTGCCGTTCTATTTTTTTAAAGAAAATCAAACTCAAAAAAAGAAAAATAAAATTAAAGGCCTATAACAGTCCAAAGAGATGTCCCCATGTACACAAGTATGGCTTCGATGACACAGATAACCATTATGGCAGCGCTGGTAGGTCGTGAGGACAGAATTTTCGCTAGAATCTTACCGATGTCTTCTATCAATTTAAATGCGAGATAGCACATCAGGAGAATGATAATAAATAACGCAATAAGCACCCAATACGGATTAATCCCAAAGAGACTGGCAATGGCATCAGTGAAAAATTCTAAATAACTTGCACAAAGAAATACAACCACTGATCCTGCAATTACACCGACAATAGCTGCCCAAGGTACATCCTTAATAGGTCTCAGTATCAAACCAATCCCTACAACAATCGCAAGAATGCAGGTGAATGCACGGAAATCTCCGTACCACGCATTCACGCCTCCTCCAATCAAAAGCACACCGACAAAGGCACCGAGGTACGACATCCATTTTAATAGGCGTTCTGGTTCACCCTCGACGGGTTTTCCTTTGAAAAAACGATAAATAAAGTAGAATCCCGCGAAAAATCCACCAATTAGAAGCATTGTCGATATATGCTGTCCAAAGAAGCCAAATATTGCATTAAACCCGGCTAAAACATCATCAAAAGTAATCATATCGATCATCTTAGTATTTTATATTTTATATTTCTATATTAACTAGGAAAAGGATAATATTTGAATATTTGGAATTTTTTAGGGGAGAAATTTAATGAGTAATTTTGACTTTAACTTCAGCAATATTGTTCTCAATCCATTGAAACCCGCGCATCGGGGCGGTAGCGGGGAGACCTTTTATAAGCCAAACGGTATTAGGATAGTTTTGCATATAAGGAACATCAATTCCGCTGGGATAAGGACTGGCGGGATGAGAATGGAAAATACTCACTAATGGTTGATTTTTTTCTTCTGCTTCTAACAGAATTTGAAGGAGTAATTCCGGATCTATCTCAAAATGAACAGTGGAGTGGGAGGTATTCGGGGTCTGAATTACTTCTTCAACATATGCAATGTCGAATTTAATCTGTCCTAGTAATAACGCGCAAGCTTCATTCGGTGCATTCTCTGTTGCCCAATCATAGAGTTTTATCACATCGGATTGGGAGATCCAGATTTCTTTGATTTTGCCCATACGATTCACGATCTTTTCTACTTCGTTACCTTTATCTTTTAAATAGGAGGAGAGAAATAAAATTGTTATGCACAACAAATGGCTTCATACATGGTTCTTAGGAGTGGTTTCCATAGGCCTCATTGGACCTGTTGCGGGGCTCTTGGGATGGCTGATTACCCATTCGTTGTGGTGGGTGTGGGTTCTCTTTTGGTTCTATGTGGGAATGGGAGGAATTTGTATAATAATAGACGCCATTAATCACATACGCTCACATAGAGGTTTATTTGAACACTCCAAGGGATGTTTATCCTTGAAACTGCTTAAAGACCATGAAACGGATTCATAATTTATTCGTAACGCAATGCTTCAACCGGTTTGGTGCTTGCAGCGCGCCATGAGGGAAAGGCACCCGCTGCTGCGCCGATACCCGCGGCTAGTCCTATGCCGACCATGAAAATCCAGGGCTGAAAACTGTAGGCGAGGGGAAAGCCATACATGGATAATACAATACCTGTCAGCGAAATTGTAACTATTACTGAACAAATACATCCCAGAATTCCTCCAATTAAAGCGATAAAGACGGATTCCGTCATAAAAATCGTTAATACGTGACTCCGCTTGCCCCCAATAGATTTAATTATACCAATTTCCCGCGTTCGTTCTAGAACTGACATCATCGTCGTATTGGTAATCATTAAAGCGCCCACTAAAAGGCTAATACTTCCAATTGCCATCAACACCGCAAAGATGATATTGAGAATATCCTGAGACATCGCAAGGACCTCTTCACTGGTAGTTACCTCTGCTTCAGGCCACGTCTCCCGAATCGCATCTGCAATAGCCTCCTGGCTGTACCCTGCTTTAATACTCACCATAATGGATTGTACATTCTCAGTAACCATCAATTCTTGTATCAATGCTAAATCGGTATAGGCGAACCCCGCCATAATAAAGCTGATATCAATTTGAAAGGCAGAGGTGATGCCCACAATTGTGAATTCCATGAAAGATCCCGTGACCATACTGGTTACAATTAGCGTATCATTGATATCATAGCCAAGGATTTCAGAGGCAGATTCATCCAAGAGTACCGGATGAAAAATGTCCTGATCTAAAGCCCATTGAAGATTATGACCTCTGAGTATCGAGATTCCATAAGCGGCTTCTAATCGGTCTGGCTGTACCCCTGCCAAATTTAAATACTCACCTTGGACAGAAACGAAATCCTCAATTACACCATAACTATCATTGACCCCCTCAATTTGCATAATTAATCCTTGTACCTCAGCGGGGACAGAGGGGCGGGAGGAGGAAAGAGAGGAACTCACGATAATCCCCGCGCCCATGAATTGATTGATTAGGGAAGTGATCTGTATTTCCATACCAACGCCGATGCTCATCAGGGCTACAAAAACCATGATCCCAATGGTAATGCCAAGTACAGTTAAAAAGGTTCTAAACGATCGGTAGCGCATACTTCGGAGTGCCATCTTCACGGAAAATGAGAAAATCCGCAAAGTATGGCGAAATCCTTCAAACAGCATTTTGTATAACCCGTTATAAACTTAATATACATTTCTGATTTTAGTTCATATTTCCGATGAGTTCTGATTCTTATAGATTCTCAGGTCGGATAAATCATCTATTAAAGCATATAACACTAAGAAATGTTACTTTATTATTTTTCCGAATAGGTTAGATTTCAAAAAATAAATATAGGGTCTAGAAACTTAGTTATTACGATGAGCTATATGGAAAATCTGAGACGAAAAACGGTTTTTATATTTATTATTTTCATAATTTTCACGCCTTCATTTCTCTTCTTTAAGATACCTATAAATTATCCAATTAATTCTTCATTAAGTACCCCCCAGAATAGTCCTTCCACCCAAAATATTCTTTTTTCCTCTGAATCAGTACCAAAATCCGAATCGATTAGCGCAAAAATCTCAATAAAATTCCAGAATCTCCTAAAAACGCAAGATGCGCCCCAAAGAGTTACTTGCTTCATCATACTAAAAGAGCAACCCGGAGAAATCGTAGCGCGTCAAATAAAACAGGAACAAAATATTCAAGATAGAGGAATACTGAGGAAAATGATTTACATGGAAACGAAAAAAAACACATTACCACTCCAAAACGAATTGGTCACCCCGATCTCGTTATTAGGGGGGAAAATTCTCCGTAATTATGTGATAGTCAATGCGCTTTTCGTAGATATTCCCTTGCAAGCGATACCGCGACTGGCGGAACTATCCCAAATTGTCCGTATTGAACCCAATTATCAACTCCAAATTCAGTTAGATGTTAGCCAAGATATCGTAATAAACACGACTCCTCCTGGATGGGATTACGCCTATGACGGATCCGGCGTTGTAGTGGCGGTCTGCGATACCGGCATTGATACAACGCATCCCAATTTAGCCGGAAGAGTCATTGCAGAAAAGAGTTTCGTACCGGGTGAACCGGCAACCACGGATGGGAATGGGCATGGTACCCATGTGGCAGGGATCATCGCCAGCAATCATAGTACCTATCATGGCATCGCCGCAGGGGTAGATCTGGTGAATGTTAAAATCATGGCGAATACCGGTTCTGGGGAAACAACCTATTTAGTGGATGGGATCGAATGGCTGCTCAATGAAACCGGTCCAGGTGCAGATGTAATTAATCTATCGGCGGGAACCAATTTATTAACTGCCAATGGTGAGACATCCTTGGCGCGATTCGTTGATGCAATTGTCTCTGAATATGGGATTGTCTGGGTGAATGCGGCCGGCAATTGGGATCCATATGGGCTCGAAGTTCCCGGGGATGCAATAAATTGCATCTCTGTCGCAAATTTTGATGATCATAATAATCTCAGCCCTGCGGTATGGACAATTGCAGGGTCGAGTAGCCAAGGTCCTACGGCGGATGGGCGAGAAAAACCGGATATTGCGGCGCCTGGGACCAATATAATTTCCTGTTTGCCAGGTGGGGGGTTTATTGCAAGAAGTGGGACGAGTATGGCGGCGCCACATGTTGCAGGGGCTGCCGCACTTCTTTGGCAATATCTGGAAACTAAAAATGTCTCAACTGCTTCCCGTTGGTATTCCTTAATAATCAAAGGCATCTTGCTGAACACAGCCTATGATCTCGGATCAGCGGGCTATGATTATACCTTTGGCTACGGCGCGATAGACATGGGAGCCGTCTGGAATTTCCTACAGACCGGAGACTTTGCCGTGGGGTCAATAAGTAATAGTGGATTTTTTATTGCGGAGACAACGGCAGAATATCAGATTATACTGAATACGCCACAATCCTTGGAGATTACAGTGGTGTGGAATCGCTATGCCTCAACCAATTTTACGCATACGTCCTATTATGGGTTATCAAACATCAATATACACTTAGAAAATGAAGCAGGAGAAATCTTAGCTCTTTCTGCTAGCACTAAAGATAATGTAGAACATATATCCTATTCGGCTTCTAATGGTACTTATTATTTCTATGTAGAGGTCGATGCATTTAACCATGATCCCCAAGAATATGTCGTTGTGTCCAGCTCGCCTCTCACCTTTATTAGAAATATTGGATCGCTTCAATTCATGGGAATCATGTTCATCATCAGTATTGTGGGAATTGCGATAGTAGCGATCATATATACAGTGATGTGGCTTCGTGAACGAAAAGCTAAACCGGCAAAAGATACGTACGAAACCGAATCCACTTTACCAGAATGGCCCGGAAATCAGTTTTAAAGAATGGAATTCTTTTACTATTTCAAATTTTTTCCAACCAGGCATCTAAGAGGACGATTTTTTCGAAGAAAAAGGATTTCGAAGCACTAAGTTTCACTTGAAATCCCTGTCTTTGGAAGAAATCAAGTGAGTTCTGGATGTTTGAGAGGCTAGATTGAATCAATTGAACCCTTCCGAAGGATTTCAAATATTTTTTGCACTTTTTAATAAAAGGATCAATTATTTTTCGACCAGATTTTCCCCCGTCCCATGCCTTTTCTAACCAAGAATTATTCTGCGTCCGTTCAGTATTATCCGGCAAATAGGGGGCGTTAAAAAGGATTAAGTCAAACTTTTCGCTTTTATCAATGGGATCAAATAAATTCCCTTGCCTAAGTTCGACCTTCGCGTCCAATCGGTTACGTATCACATTATTTTTGGCGCATTCAATCGCAATGGGTGAAATATCCGTGGCGATCACTTTGATAGCGGTTTGTGCGGCAATGAGTGCAATTATACCGCATCCGGTTCCAATTTCCAAAACAAAATCAGTAGGGTTAACGGTTAAATTATCAATTAGGAGATAGGTATCATCACCTGGGGGATAAACGCCTTCCTGGACCTCTATTTGAAGCCCTTGGTAGTCTACTACCTCTCCCAAATTTAAGGTGCCTTCCATTGCTGAATTTGCAAATATAACTCATAAAATTGTTGAATTGATAATCGGAAAATGCGTTCATTGGCCAAAGAGAAATTGACAACCTTATCTTCCTCGAGAGCACTGAGATTTTTATTCTTTAAATAAAGGTTTAAAGCCCGTCTTACCGTCTTTTTACGAAAGATGAAGAGATCGCGTACAAACTCGAAAAAGTCTTTCTCATTCTCAACTTGAAAAGGGGAGGCACGGGGTGTTAAGCGAACCAATGCGGAATCCACTTTGGGAATGGGGTAAAAATAGGTTTTAGGAATAGATTTGAGATATTCCACATTCGCATAATAATTAACTCCGAGCGCAATGCGGCTATAATTATTGGAGCCAGAAAGGGCTACCATGCGTTCCGCAAATTCTTTTTGAAAACTCAGCACGGCAAGATGATAGGAGGATCGGATAATTTTAAAGGTGAGCGGCGAGGAAATTTTGTAGGGCGGATTTGAAATTATTTTTGTTCCCGCAAATATGGTTTGATCTACTTTTAAGGCATCACCCGAAATAAGCTCTATGTTTTTATAGGCGGATAATTCCTTTTTCAAAACTTCCACTAATTTGGGATCCGATTCAATTGCAATGATCTTACGCGCTTTTTCGGCAAGATATTTCGTGAGGGTTCCCAACCCTGCACCCACTTCGACGGCTACATCATTTTCACCTAAATTGGAATATTGGAGGTGCCATTGAATCAATTTAGGTTCAATCATGAAATTTTGAGAATAACTGGAAAAAGCTCGTAAATTATAATCTTGGAGTAGGCGTTTGATTTCAAATACCAGTTGATTCCGAGTAATGTTTATGAGTGCTCCCTCTGTTCTATATTTCTTTGAAAATTTTTAAATAATGCTTTTCGTAAAGGCTATTTTTATTCTTTAGTCTAAACCTTCATTATTATTTGATTTTCTTGGAGGGGATAGTTTGCCGGGCTTCTAAGACTTCTTCGATTACTTTATCAATCGATTCTTTATGAGTGAAAGGGCTCATTATGAAACTTTTAAGGGCACTAATTTTCTGGGAAGGGTCGTAATTGGTAGGCCGATAGGCTTCCGTGAAGGATAGGGCCACCCCCTCTCCTTTCGCTGCTTTTTTTACGGTATAGTCATAGATCATACGATTATATTCATTATGCTTTTTCAAATCCTCGGAGAATGCAGGATCATTCAATTCCTTTTTGGATTGCTCTCTTGAATCTGTGGAATTTATTTTATCAGGGTATACTCGGAACAAGGTCACACTTCCATAATTATAATCGTTCAGGACGTCAATGAAATCATAGCTTTCTAGTTTATCTCTCAATATCTCCGCCATTTCAACCACATGTCCGATGATAACGCGATAGCCTTCTTTCCCCAGTAGCCGTAGGTTTGAAATGCCATTTATGGGGCCACTCCCATCTCGCGAACATTCCAGGGTGAAAACGCCAGGATGGTATTTTCCCGTTTGGTATAAATAAGGCATCGTGGCTTTATCCCGAGAAAGCAAGGTAAGGTCATCCCGATTCTTTAAAAGAAAGAGGCTTGAGATGTAGGGAGAGTATCCAGTCTTATGGAAGTCAACACCCACACTATCTGCGCGATATAATTCTTTAACCAGATCAGAGGTGACCTGTAAACTCTTGAGGGTCCGTTCCTTAAACCCGAGCGGGTTGACTTTAAAGTTGTAATCATTAAAAACAGCCCAGATCCACCCTATTACCGCATCAGCATGTACATGTGGACTATACAATAAATTATGTTTCTTGACTAATTTATCCCGGATTCCCACTACGCCTTTCAAATTATCAATTCCAAAAGCATCCGTCGTCCCAATGGTGGATATAATACAAGCAATTTTACTTCCGGCTTCAATTTCTGCTTTCAATTTCTCTTCTAGAATGGGGAGTTCCATTTGATTATCTTGATTGGTGGGAATGATTATCAAATTATCAGACCCGATACCCAGCCATTGCGTACAATTGTATTTAGTATAATGGGCACAATCAGAGGCAAATACTTTGATTTTTTCGTGAATTCCCTTTTGGAAAGTCCCAGGAGAGCATTTTTCGAGTCCTACTTTTACGCCATATAAATTGCACCCTGTACCGCCAAAGGTAAAGACACCACCGCTTTTGGAAGGATCAAAGCCAATTAAGTTCGAAACTATGGCAACCATCTCCACTTCGGCAAGGGCAAATCGATGCGAATATTCATCGGAGACTATATTGGCGTTGGCAATACAGGACATTATTTTAGCAATAATTCCGGAGATGGGTGCGGGCCCAACCACATTCATTTGGGCATTCTCATGAGCCCAATTGTACATTCCTTTACAATAATCAATAATCTGCTGAATAATCTCTTCAATACTTGAGATCCCTTCTGGCATTTTGGTACTTTGGCATTTCTTATAGGATTCATCAATATTCTCGCGGATGCCACCCCAAATAGGGACTTCGCTTTTCAAATCATCAAACAGATCAAGAAAGTGGGAAATTGTAAAAATAAAATACCCATCCATGATTCTATTGCTGGTCGGTGCGGGAAAAAAGGTCAAGATTTTTTCTAATTTTTTCTCATATTCGGAGGGCACCATTTTTTCACCTTTTTTTTCTAATTCCTTAATTAGGGTAAGTTTACTCAGCCACATGCAAGACATCAAGTTCTAGGACCGTTGCTTGCGTATTGAGTAATTCACTGAAATTTGGTTGAGTTCGACCCTCATCGCCGGTGATGAGTTCCTTAACGTAGCAACCCCCTTGACATTTGACAATGATTTCAAATTTTTGAATTTCGAGTTGCGCAGTTTTAAACTCGTAAATTTTTTTGACCCGTAATTTATCTGCCCGGCGGTGAAGAACTCGTTGGGGTGTTCTTTGTTGAAGTAGGACACCGGAGAGGGTTTCATCCGCTTTTTGAATCAGCTCGGGAGAAATCGGGTCTCGGGTTTCGACAAGTACGCGATAGGTTTTTTCTTTTATTTGAGCCAGGGCTTTAATATTTCGTATAGTATCCCGATCGGACCATTCTAAATTCTCTACTTCGATATTATCTTTTGCTAATTCGTTGATTTGTTGTTGGAGTGCTGCTAAATCAATCATTCGGGTTTTCGGTTCCTTTATTTCCACAACAAAGGGACGCCCACTTCCGAGCATTCGGGCATCAATATCTTCCCGTCCGCCCCCATGAAATCGATAATCGGTTCCGCCTGTGGTTTTTAATATAGGGTCTGCTACAAAAACTTCAACGGAGTATTCATAACGTAATCCGGTCCCCTTGCACTCGTCACAGCCTCGTCCTTCGCAGTTCCAACAAATCCAGCGGGTTTGCGAAATTCCCCGTTTTAATTTTCGATAGCGCCCATAAATAAATAGCGGATTGACATTTATTAAGATTTCTCGGGTCGTTGGATTTATTAGAGCAACAAGATCAGGGGCATCAAAGTCTACGGTCTTTCCCGTGAATAAGAGTCGTTTTCCTAATTCCCGATTCAACTCGGCTTTTATAGATTCCCCATATTTCAAATTGAATTCAGCTCGCAACCCATCCTCGCGATCGATGACAATTTCCGGAATTTTAGAGCCGATCAAAAACGAATGATATTCCCGCTCTGCAATCGTTTTCAAGATCAATTCCGCGAATTCATCCAGTTTCTCCATAAATCCTTCACAAATATAACAGCTCTTAGCTGATTCAATGGTGATTCCTAATTTTTTTAAGGAGGCGATTGCGGATTGGAAATTACCATGACTTGCCACTATTTTCAGTAATTCAATTCCTGCTTCTTTTTTATCTAGTTCTAAAAATTCACTTCCTACAAGTGCAAGATAAAGTTTGAGACTTTCGCCTCGTTTGATATTAGCTATTTCCCGCCCCAATAACGCGTATTGTCGCCCCAGACAACTATTACATAAGGTATACTTAGTCAATATCGCCTGCGCAGATTTTGCTATATTTGCTAAGCTTCCATCTAAAGATTCAGGTTCGGGATTCACTTTAATCGCAATAAAAATTAATTAGTTTATAAGCTAGATGATTCACTTTCAATAAGAATTAATAGAGGTAATAAAATTAACTAATTGGTATTTAAAAAAAAAATTTAATCCACGAAAGGAGTTTGAACGAAAATTCAGGCAGAATTTTTCATCTGGATTGGTATATTACTCCTAGGAACGGTTCTGGTTTTAATTCTATATCTGAAATTTTTTCGTGGGCGAGAGATTCGCCGTTTGAGTGCCGCTCAAATAAAATCGCAAATTGGGGATCTTACGTAAATAGAGCATGTGATAAAAGAAGAAAATTTTTATTCATTTCGATCTTTATTACCATAATTAAAATTTCAATTCGATCTCCATTGTTTTATACGCAAGATTAAGAGAACTGCGTTTTAAGACACTTAAGAAAAGCCGATAAAACCGGTTAAGAAAAGAGAGGCGATAAAAACGACTAAAAAGAGCCATGGGTTCAAGACAAGGCATTGTCGGAATATTATGAAGAAGAACGTGCGCCAGAAAGGGATGCCCTCATTAGGGAAATACTTACAGGTCTACGAAGTAGGAAATAAGGTCGATATTGTCATTAATCCGAGCCAGCAAAAGGGGCAACCGCATTATCGATTTCAGGGACATACGGGCACTGTTATAGAGAAACGTGGAAGAGCCTATGTGATCACCTTAAAAATTGGAAAAAAAGATCTCTATGTGATTTCCCGGCCTGAACACATGCGTTTCCGTTCTGAATAGGGAAGGAATTTTTAACTGAATTTTAGTTTAGGTGAATAGCATGCCAAAAGATGTTTTAGAAGAGAAATTAGTTAATCTAGCGGAAGTGAGAGAAATTCTCCAAAAAAGGCAGCAAGAGTCGGGCGTAGAATTGACCTATGTGCAACAGGTTACGCTGGATTATGTTAATAAATTTTGTCGATATTCCCTTGAAAATGCCAGAAAACTTCAAGAGGAGCTGATTTCGCGATTTAAGATCTCAGAGCGGGCCGCCATTCAACTAACTAACCTTTCAAATCCTCCGACGCTCCCCGTAGAGCTGAATATAATCTTAGACAAAGAGCCAATTGAACTGACAGAAGAGCAAAAAAAGGATTTAGTTGATTTAATCCAATCTTATGTCGAAAAACCCTAAAAAAATCTGGGATTCTAATAATTTTTCTGGGCAGAATATTTAATTAGCCTAGGTGATTGATAATTATCAAATTACGTGGTCATAATTTATGAAACAACCAAATTACGAATTTACTCGGACGATCATTAAAGGGGTATTTTTGAGTGGAAAAAAGATGGAGGCGCAAGGATAGAGTGGCTGCCGTAAGCCCAGGTTAATTTTAAGGCGTATTTTAGGAGGAAGCGGTGGAGAAGCCAAGCTCTAATGTGTTACATGTAAGTGAGATAAGATGGCACAAGAAAGAAGAGGGCGTCCCTATCCGAATGATTTGAAAGGGGGCGCTACTGATCGAAGTAAGAAAAAATATGAAGAATATGCCATTGTACTCAACTTCATGCCGAAAGGGCACGCTGATGATAAAAAACCGATGTATGCTCGCGAACCCCTCATTCAAGTCATCGGAGATACCTTTTTTACTTTGTTGGAGCTTATTCCCAAAAAAAATGCTACGATAAATATTAGAGAGAAAATCTTCATCGGCAAGGGCCCCCGCAGCATCATTGACCATGTCAAAGGGCGTATTTCCTATGATGAACTTACCGCCGCCGCTAAATTCGAACTCCCGGAAGTAATTAGCGAAATTATTAATGCTAGTCCGCAACAGTTTGTTAGCTTTTTCAATGAATCGCGTCCTTTAACCACGAGAATGCATCAACTGGAACTCCTACCCGGGATCGGTAAAAAACTAATGTGGGATATTCTCGAAGACCGAAAAAAAAAGCCTTTTGCTTCGTTTAAAGATATTTCAGACCGTATACGAATTCCCGATCCTGTTACTATGATTGAAAAACGCATCCTCGCCGAAATGCAAAACTCTGATAAATACCGGGTTTTCACCCGCCCGCCCCCTCAAACGACCAAATGATTTGATCACCTGGATTTTTTGGTTCTTCCTTTTCGCTTCTCTTTTCTTTTATTTATCCCATTTTTTCGCCGTTTCTTTTTTCCTTCGCTCCCGCTCTTCTTCTTTTAGGTATAGAGAAAATAAATAGTTATAATATTATAATAGGTAGAAGCTAGCATCTTGTTTTCTTTTTTAGAATAACGAAGCTTAACCTTCCAATTAGTTATAAAAAGCTATACATTTCTCTAAAAATCTACCCGCTTTCTATGCTAATGCTTCATCTACCCGCATCCGCATGCCAGTAGACCCGCCCTAAGGTTATTAGACGGTACGCCCGTCGCCGGGTTCCGGCCATCCAGCACGGTATCGAGGGCTGCCAAGAGATGCCTCTTGAGGTTAGTTGCTGGGTCTGGAGACCGGAAGGGAGTTACCCCGTAGTGCTTGAAAAGGTCATAGAGTTGCGCCCACTGATAGTAGGGACTGCTCGGGTTCAAACAGGGCTTTACAAG
>CAYGYC010000104.1:0-12795 GCA_964353755.1 uncultured archaeon
AATTTTTCCGAGAGTTTTACCACCTCGATTATTCCGGTTCGGTGTAATTTTAATGGGACCGGTCGGATTGGGTTTATCGCCGGGTCAGGGGGGTTAGCCGGGGGCTGTGGGTGGTGGAGTCCGAATCAAGAGATTGGATTTTCCAAGGTAGCGCATTTGGGGAAAAGCTGTGATGTGGCAGAGCATGAGATTCTGGAATATATGGTGCACGATCCGGCAACGGAGGTAATTCTCCTCCATCTCCTCCGAATCGATCGACCACTAGTGGACACGATAAAAAAGTATCATAAACAGAAGCCGATTTTATTTTTGAAGCCGAATCAATCCACCTCCTGTATGGTGTTAGAGCAGGCGGGGGGCATTCCCGTGGGCACGTATCACGAGTTATTTGAGATGGGGAAAGCCTTTTTACAAACGCCATTGCCGCAGGGGAATCGGATTGGGTTAATCGGACCGAGTTCAGGTGCATTAGCATTAATCACAAGTATATTACCGCAGTATGGATTTAAATTAGGAGAACTTTCCCAAGTAACCAAGCAAATTCTTCACGAGAAGGTATTAAACCCCGCGAACATTGATGCGAATCCGAATCCCGTGGATTACTGGCCGCCACTCCGCTTTGATGGGGACGAGGTGGGCGAGAAGTACGCGACCGCGACGAGGGCGCTGTTAGCGGACGCGAACATTGATGCGGTCATTATGGTCCTCGAAATTTTTAAAGAGATAGAGTTCGATATCCCGAAATACTTTGGGACCTTGAAGCAGGAGTGTCCGACCAAGCCGATCGTGGTCACGTGTCTGCAGATGGAGCGCCCCGCGTTGCAGCGTATTGTCGAGGGGTTGGATAAGATTAAGTTATTGTATTACGTGCAGGACGTGGAGCGCGCGGTGAAAGCGCTGTGGGCGCTCGGGACATTTCAAAAGAGGCGTCAAGGGATATAATGAGTTATTGCCTTTTCCACCGAACTCTCTCCGGATCAAATGGATACTCTAGCGTTCTTCTTATCGGAATTACACTTTAACTCTATGATAGAGATTCAGGTTATCAAAATTAGTCAAACTTCACTAATCTGTTTAGGTCTAGCCATAATTTAAGGTCAATGGTTTCTTATTTAATCGGTAACTAGAAATTATTAGCCGTTCGTTTATCAATATAGGATGATTATACTTAGTAATAAATATGGAATTTAAGGTGCTAAAATGGAGTTAAAAGTAACCAAAGAAGAAATTATAGATTTTGAGAAATTGAAAATCATTTCTGAACTCGCTCCAGTAAAATCACGAATTAAACAATTCGAGAAAAAATATAAGTGCGCCTTTGATGTATTTGAGAAAAAAATCAATACATCCCGCGAAGAACAATTTGAGGAATGGGATGATTACATTGAATGGAAAGGCTATTTTGAATCATTGAAGAGCTTAGAATTGAAATCGAAAGAGATTGAAAATGTTAAAAGTATTCAAATTATTTAAACAAAGTAAAATTGTAAAAACCTATGAGATTCATTTATACTTATCATTGGCAAGAGAAAAACGGGACTTTAATTCGCCGATGGGATAATGCGCCCTATCATGACAATGAAACATTTCCCCATCACGTACATATTAAAAATAAAGTAGAAGCATCATATAATACGAATATAAAAGAAGTTTTACTGAAAATAGAGGAGCTATTAACTTCACAAACCAAACCTTCGAAATAGAAATTTAAAAGAATAATCGCCATAATATACACAATAATACAGGGAATTTACACCAGTTTTTCGTAATAAAAGGCTAATCAAATGAAGAATCGGTTTTCCCGCGGTTATCGTGGGGTTAAAGAAGTCCTATCTACTTGAAATTTGTAAAAAAAGCATATAATTCGGAACTGGATTTAGGAAAAATGATAGAGAGAAATTGCCGCATACAATGAATTCCGATATTGATGGAAAAAATCCAATTAACTGCCATATTGGTCAAAAAACCAATTTTCGATTTAAATTCTAAATCATCAGAAAAATTGAATTCAAAGATTTGCTTTGAAACATAGTTACTAGAAATATTTACAGCATTTCCACTTATAGAAACATCGAAATCGGAATTATTTAAAGTGGTTAATTCTTTAAAATTTTCATAAAAATGTGCGCTTAGGATACAATATGGCAATTCATTTCCCGTGTCAAATAAAATATCCCGTAATCCGATAGGATGCTTATTTCCTCCAGGGGTTTCTAAAATGCCACCGATATCTTCAAAATTTGTCCAGTGGTTATTAATTTTTATTTTCAAGAATCCTATAGGAAATCGCAATAAACTCTCGTTTGTGATATGCGCAATTGATATTAGATAGTTAATGTCTAAAAAATCCAAGGGATTCACCAAAGTTATAAAAAGAGACTTTCTGATTTAGAAGATGCTTATTTTTGTTAAAGTATTTGTCCATATTAATGAATAATTCTTCTTCAGAATCGGCGATGGCAATGATATCCCATGTCAATTTGTCATCATGTTCGATGAAGGCAATCACTTTATTTTTATATTGTAATTTGTTAGAATTCAGCCATTCTCTAAATTTTTTATAACGCGCTACTGCAAGTTTTAGGTTTGGGGTTAATTTTCTTGGAATAAACTGGGTTTTATCTTCTTCTATTTTATCCAATCTTTCTTTGATTTCCTTGATCTCTTTCTCTAACTTTTTAAAATGGTTTATTCCAACTGACAATTCTATCATTCCTAAATTTATTAATTCGTTAACTCTAAACAATTCTGTTAAAGCTCTCAATAATAATAATTCAGTATGACTTATTAATGTAACAGATGGAAAAGAACGGAATCCCTAACTAAAATAAGTCAATTTGTAGCATTTAATAGAAAAGGAGAGATTAAAAGTAATAACTATGAGGAATAGCGGTATAGCCAAACTCAAAAAATATTTAAGGTTGATTTACATTATAAATTATAAGTAAGTGCATCAAATGAGCGAAATGCAAAGCTTTTTGCCGGAAAGTGTTAAAGAAAACATCCGCCTTGCTATTGAGGATGTGGGGCTGAAGGAAGTGATCGAATCTATTGGGGTAGAGAAAGTGATCAAGGCAGTCGGCCTCGAAGAGGTAATCAAGGCGGTCAGCCTCGAAGAGGTAATCAAGGCGGTCAGCCTCGAAGAGGTAATCAAGGCGGTCGGCATTAAAAAAGTAGAAAGTATCCTTCAAAAATTGAAAAAAAATAAATGAGATCGTGGAACATCTTCATCCAATATAAAATTCAGCTTTGCGCGAGTTTCTTTTGTAGATAGCGTTCTACATTGATGGGACCGAGCTTCTTTTGAAAGTTGCGTCACACAAAGTAATCGCAAGGGGCTACGACTTTAGAGATATTTCACTGCCTCTATAAGAGGACTGCAGGCGCCACAGCGAACACAACCCGCTTTATTTTGTGTGGGATCGATGTGAAAATCGCGTACTAAGCCCGCTAATTGGGAAAAGAGGGTTGTCAAGCGGGTGGAAGAAGGAGCGGGGTGCCCGCCAAGCGGAGTTCCGATAATAGGACGAAATGGGACTACGTAAGGAATAACTCCGAGTTCGAGTAGTAATTTTGCGCCCGCCAGAATGCTTTGATCCGATTCCCCCAGCCCTGCCAGGATGTAGGAACTTACTTGGCCTTCGCCGAAAAGGTTCACCGCGGCTTGCCAAGCCTGTTTATATTGCTCAAAGGGAATGTGTAATTTCCCAGGACAGACGGCATGGAGGATCTTTGGATCAAACGATTCAATATGAATTCCTATCGTATCGACGCCAATTGTATGGAGATTCTCAAGATATTTAGGGTTGGCAGGAGGTTCGAGTTGGACATGGATGGGAATGTCAAAGTGGTGTTTAATCTCCCGTACGATATCCACGAATATTCCTGCGCCCTTATCCGGTCTAGGAAGGCTTCCGATAGTTAAAGTGACATGCCGGCAGACGTGCTCCTCCAGAGCAGCGCCAATAACTTCCCGCAGTTGCGTGGGCGTTTTGACAGCGGTGGTTTCTCCGGCTTGGAGCGACAATTCAATGCCACAAAACTGGCAGGGAAGATTCATCTTCCAATAGATACACGTTTGGACCACGGTTGAAGCGATGCAATCAAGACCATGGAGCAGCGCTATCTTTTTCATGGGAATATTATCTGATGTTAATTGTGAATAGAATTGGGGAATGGGAATGAGCTCTACCTCATCCAACCATGTATTATTAAAATAGACTTTCCCACCTTTCAAAAGATAGGGGGATTTCTCCGTGAATTCAGGCCACAGAGGGACATTAACGCACGATCCATCTTTCAGCCGAAAGAAACGCCCCCCGGCAGGACCAGCGCCACCTCTACGCCCTTTGGCTTCTTCAGGTTCGCTTCTCATCCCATACGAGAGCAGATCTATCTTTAATTCGGCAACGGATTTATTCATACGCAAACCACTAACATCTTTACCCCAAGTTACCTCAAAAACCTTATGCCACATAATTTCTATAGGAACAATAGTTATTGAGCTGAATAGTAATGGTCTTGAAAAAATCTTGAAAGAGGACAGACATGGAATAAAAACGGATTTAACTATGGGTGTAGCAAAGTCCTTTTCTCATAGTTTTGTGTAATGTTACCCGGATCTGTTCTCTTTTGAAAAGGTAGAAATACTATTCAATTCTTTAAATAGCGAAAGTGGGATTAATCGTATATATTAAAACAATTACAAATAATTAGTTACGTGAGAAAAAAAATCGAGTGTGGAATTAAACAAAGGAGACAAGTTGATAGGAAGTGGATGAGCCGATCATTAAGGGGATTGTGTATTCGCAATTCCATGAAAAGTTAGGGCCTGCGGCGATTGTCTGGATACCCGATGACTTATCGGACAAAATAAGGAATTTAGTGAGTATGAAATCGATGAGTATTTTGGTGGGAGAAGGCGGTCAAATTCCCAGTGCCTTAACAATTATTCCATTTCCTTCGATTAGTATGAAGGGATTAATCAAATTATTGGAAATCAAGGATAAGACGCGCCGCGGCGGTGCCATTGATAGTTCCATTACACTCCTCTTCAGTGAAGTGAATGATCTCATTTTCTATAAATACAAAACTAATTTCGAAGAAATTTTTACGGAAAGTACTGCTAAAATCATCAAGTTAGAGGAGACGAAAGCCGATCCAAAGCAAATCGAAGCCGAGTTAAATAAATTATATGAAAAATCTATTGAAATTCTGAATGAATTACGGGATGCGGAGATTGCAGCGCCGGATGCGGAATTAATTGTGAAGCGCGAAGAGAAACCGGAAATTAAAGCCGGATTTCGGTTTAAGGTGATTGTGTGTGGCGATCCCGAGGTGGGAAAAACGTCTATCATCTTACGATTCACGAATAAAGCCTTTAAACGAACCTATATTCCGACCATAGGCGTGAATATTTCCGAGAAGCAAGTGTTTTTAGAGGCGATAAATACAAGGATTGAATTTATTATTTGGGATATCGCGGGGCGGGGCAAGTTTCAGCGGATGCGGACGCACTTCTATCAAGGGGCAGATGGCTTACTGTTAGTATTTGACTTGACCCGTCTATCCACGTTCAAAAATGTTGCTAGTTGGTATCAGGATGTAAAAGCCTCCTTACACGTAGATCTGATGGGTTTCGTCCTGGGAAATAAATCGGATTTAATAGATCAACGAAAAGTGAATGCGGAAGAATCGGCTATTCTCGCCCAAGAACTCAAGATGGACTATATTGAGACCTCGGCGTTATCGGGCGAAAATGTGGACAACGCGTTTTATCGATTAGCAGCGGTATTAATCGCTCAGCGTAAAGCGATGAAAAAGGAAAAATGAAGGGCTGCAAAAGAGATTATATCAATACTGAAAAGAGGAGGGAGTACATTTGAATTTGGAGCGCTTAAAGGAGAAGGAAAGCTCCGGTCACGCATATCGGGATCCCAATGTTATCGGAAATGGGAACCACGGGTGTTATGATATCAAGAATGAAAAAGACAAGGGTTGCCACAAGTGCCCAGATAGGACCGACAAAGAGGAGCGTTACAACGTAGCAGACAATCACGCCGCCGATAGCGCCTTCCCACGATTTTATTTTATTGAATTGTAATTTGTGGCGGCCATATTTTCGTCCAAAGAGACTAGCCGCGGTATCTCCGAAGCACATGATTCCAATAAGTGAAAAGGCCGGGATGGGGTAGAGAAAGGTAGCGGCAAAGCTTATACCAATCACAAAATATACATAAGATGCCACGGTTTCTCTTTCTTTCTCCCGAATCCCGTAAGCCGCCAGTTTGCGGAGCGGGAAGTAAAACCATTTCCCGAGGCGAGCCCCTTCGTTCATCGTGAAAATGGTCGTTAAGAGCAGAAAAAACATCACCAGGATACTTTTCCCAACATCAAATCGTATATGCCACATTCCTAATCCATTTAAATTCCCCCAATAATTGAGATAGGTCTCCTCAATTCCAGAAATTTCATATCCGTGAAGATACAGAAATTCAATAATAAAATAAGCTATCGTGAGTAAGGCAATGATTCCAACGAACAGGAGGATGTGAAAGATTTTCCGAACAAGTTCATGATGAACGCTTTCACGCCCTGAAAAATCCATTTCTTTTTTCGGCGTTTGCCCCTTCCGCCGCTCGAGAAGAAATTGAATTACATTAAAGAACCCAAAAAGCAGGAAAGTGACCCCCGCGGTTAAGATGACAATCCACGAAATCAAATTATCAAAGCTTATAAAAATCAAAACTGTTATAAAACTTAAAATCAGCGCACTTACGGAGAGACACAAGCTATAAAAGGATTCAGCATGTTTTAATTGGTAGGAGCGCCTCGTCTGAGCAATTGAAATGATAATATTAAAGAGAAATGTGATGATAGCCAAAAAAACTCCTAAGAAGATTACGATTTCCACCGTTCAACAACTCGGGAATCCATTAATTTCAAATTAGCTTCGTTATTTAGTGCTTAAGGGTTGAAACTAATAACTTCATTTTTACCTAAACTTTTAAAGCCCCAAATAAAAGAGTATTCTAAAAAAGTATGGAGTGATTATGTTGCGAAAATGGTTAAAGGCAGGTTTTCGCGGGTCTTCAGGAGCGACACCACAGAAGCAAAGTGCACTCATTGAGAAAGAAATCCCCGTCATCAAGGTTATATATGAAACGAAAGGGTTATGGGATACTGAATTTCAGCAAAACTTCCACGAGATACAAATTCCTAATGCCGGACAGAATCTTGAACCAGGTGAGCCCTCTCTTCCGCAAGAAGGACTTTATGTAGCAATCCCAGAGGGTAGTAAAATTATTGACATTAAAGTAGGCAATACACAGAAAAAAACTTTTAAACTCGAGAAAAAAGTAAAGCCAGCGCCCACCGCTACCAAAGATAAGCGAGCTTCCCCCGAATTTACTCCAAATCAAGAGATTTACGATACAGATAACGCCTTCCCAGGCGTACTGTTTAAAAATTTAGGGGTCGAACGTTTAGGCGATATTCATGTGGTTCATATCATGATGTATCCCGTGCAATATTTCCCCCGCTCAGACAAAATTGACCTGTATACAAGAATCGAACTCGAAATATCCTATGAATTAGGCGCAGAGAAAGCTCCACCAATGCGAGGAGCACCCATGCGAGGGGGCGAGAAAAAGCGCGTCCCTTCAGGATATGAAGACCAAGTATTAAATTTTGATAATGTGTAAACAAACATAAAGAAAAAGGTGAAAAAAATGGCAGAATGGTTTAGTTTTAAAGCACCAACAATGAGAGGAGCTCCGAAAGGAGCGAAAGATACTGACATGGCCCCACAAAAAGTAGTACAAAGAACTTTTGCAGATAAGGGAACCCATATTCTGACAATTGTATATACGCCTCAGGGAATGTGGCATAAGCAAATTACGGCAAAGATCGGGGCTAAAGATGCTAAAGTGACCACCCTCGAAATGCCGGAATCCGGCGTCATTCTCGAACCGGGCGCACCCATGCTCCCCATTGAAGGCTTATTCGTGGCATTACCTGAGGGTGCCGAGCTCGTGGATATTAAAGTAGGCGAGGTTGAGAGCATAGAATTTCCGGGTGAGGTGGATCTTATTCCCGCCCCAGAACCCACTAAAGATAGCGGTAAATATGACTGGAAGGTACCCACTTACAAGCAACAGAAGAAAATTTATAGTGCTGATAAAGAATATCCGAAAGATCTATTTAAAAAAATATCCGTAAATTACATTGGGAGCATAAAAATCGCACATCTAATGATTTATCCGCTGCATTATAAACCTAAAACGAAAAAATTAATCATTTACAATAAGATCGAGATCAAGGCGGAATATACACCCGGGATGTCCATTCCCAAAATGCGGGGTCCCGCACCAGGCGGCGCAGCCGAAAAAGAGCCCGTCCAATTTGCCGCTCAAATTCAGAGATCCTTTAAAAGCCAAATTCTAAACTTAGATTCAATTGAAGATCTCCAAACCAGAGGCGATGGCGGCTTACGCCGGACCGCGCGTCCCGTTACTGCTGGAAAACTGGCGGCGATCGAAAACAAGGGGCGTTATATAATTATAACTTCAGAGAAATTAGTCAATAGTTTAAAGCCCCTAGCAGAAAGCAAAACTGCCAAAGGGATGTCCGCCCAAATTATAACTGATAAGCAAATTTATGGAGAGTTCGGAGAATCCGGAGAACCGCAATTCAAGTCCATCCACGATTTCCTGTTATATGCCTATGATCATTGGAAAGAGCCTCCTGAATACATCCTCCTCGTGGGAGAAATTGGAAAAATTCCCATCTACACCCATCCCGATTACAATTGCCCTAGCGACTCGTACTTTGCCAATCTCATTGGCGATATTAGTCCCGATCTAATAGTGGGGCGCATTGCCATCGATGACCCTGCTAAATTAAAACAATATGTCGATAAAATCCTGGCGTATGAGAAAGCGGGGCTGATGAAGAAAGTCTTGTTTACCGCCTATGAACGGGATGATTATATGCAATGCTCCGATGATTGTATTGACATTCTGAAAAAAATAAAAGGGGTAAAAATTGTCAAGAAATATGGCGGGCAATCCACGAAAGCAGAAGTTATCAAGGAAATTGAAAGTGGCTGTGACTTTATTAACTATCGAGGACATGGTAGCGAATGGGAGTGGCAATCTTCTAATGGCTTAAACGTAGAGGATGCAGGAAAACTTCAGAATAAGGGTAAAACACCTATTGTTTTCTCAATCTGCTGCCTTAACAATGCAATAGATGTTCCAAAGGAATGTTTTGGTGAAGCCTTCATCGAAGCCGCTAACGGAGCGGTTGCTTTCATTGGTGCCTCTAGACCTTCCTATACCCAGACGAATCATCACTTCGACCGCTATATCTTTCGGGCTATCGTAGATAAGGGATTGCGAAGTGTAGGCAAAATCTTCAATTATGCAACAGTTGAATTATATCGGAATTTTCCAGATGCCTATACGCATGAAAATATCGCTATGTATCTCCTCCTTGGGGATCCGTCTCTCGAAATTAAATTACCCCCCTCTTAAATCCCCCTTTTTTTAAAATTAGTTTTCAATCCGCTTTAATCTATTCTAATTATTCTTTTTTTTTGAGGTTTGAACATGTCCGAAAAAGATGAAATCAAGACTTTTATGAAAAAATTAGTATCGATAATGAGCAATGTCTCGGAAAGTTTGGTAGCGCTTGAAGAGAAAATAAATCAATCGAACCAGCAAGTGGCAGTTTTAAGCAAACAAATAGGCGATATTGCATCAAAACTAGCAAGAGTGGATATGGAAGTGGAAGACGAATTCGGAAAGTTAGCGAAAGGACCCAGCCCTACTCCCGCAAATCTTGCCATGGCCAATGAATTAAAAGAAATAGAGAAAGATATCAATTCGATCCCTGCTGATCTAATGGATGATGAATTACAACAGTTATTAAAAGAAGAAGAAAAAGAAGACGTTAAAAAAGAAGACGCGAAAAAAGGAGAAAGCAAAAAAGAAAAGAAGGGGCACTCTTGAATTATTCCGTCTTTACTGTTTTTAAATAATTAGAATATTCTACTAAATGAGATAAAGCCTGCGCTGCGGAATAAATGCTGGAAAAGGTCGGGATTTTGGCCTCAATGAATAATTGGAGGTCCCAAATGCGTCTCGTTTCAAAGGCAATGGGAGGAAATGCCACAAGAACGGGTTTTCCCGCACGTTTAATCTTCTTTAAGAGGTGCAAAACAGTTTCATAGAACAATTTAGTGAACCCTTCTGCTCCATGCTGCTCTGGTGTATAGATATAATGGTTTGCAATTTCTAAAATGATCGAATCGATGTTAGGATCTTCTCCAAGGGTCTCAATAGAGGTTTTTAGGGCTTGGATATTAAAAAAGCTCGCCGCCAAATCCAGGGGATTCGTAACGGAGCTTCCCACATCTTGAACCACTTCACGAAGTTTTGATATCGATTCCGGTGTTAATTTCGGAATATTAAGTCCTAAATTGCTACAGATATCCGTAGCCACAACGCTAGTACCTCCACTTACTGAGAGTAAGCCGACATTATTCCCTTTTGGATGTTTTGACATGCTAAAAGCAAGTAAGGTATCAACGAGTTCTTCGAATGAATTAACAGCAATTGCACCCGTTTGGCGATAAATAGATCGCCACAGTTCGTTAGAACCCGAAATTGAACCCGTATGCGATGCGGCGGCTCTCGCCCCAACATTCGTTTGCCCACCTTTTAAGATGATAACCGGCTTATTGGATGTTACATCTTTTAGAATTCGTTGGAATTCAGGCCCCTTTTTTATTCCTTCTAAGTACATCCCGATAATTTTCGTGTTCTTATCGGACCCTAAGTACATCAGGAGGTCATTTGGTCCTATATCCATCGCATTTCCAAAGGATATAATTTTAGAGAAAAACATCCGGAGCGTTCTGCCGCGCAATCCCAGGTTAATCGCCAACCCCCCTGACTGCGAAACAAAGCCAATCTTCCCGGACTTTCTCGCTAATTCAGGACGAAAGGAAAGCCCTGATTCAGGACAATAAATGCCCACACAATTTGGACCTAAAATACGAATATTACTGTCACTTGATCTCTTTAATTCAAGAAGCTCATTTTCTAACCTCTTACCTTCTTCGGTGCCCAGTTCAGAAAACCCCGACGTGAAAATGGTTACCAAATTCACTTTCTTCTCAATACACTCCTTGAGAACTGCTTTCACGTAGTGAGCCGGCACAGCCACAATGACATTATCAATCTTGTCAGGAACATCTTTGATTCCCTTATAGAACGTTAATCCAAGCGCAGAGGTATATTTGGGATTGATCGGAAAGATTTTGCCCGCAAAATCTAAACTAATCATGTTTTTCAACCAGAACCAATCATTTTTTGGGGTTTCCCCAATGATCGCTACTGTCGCTGGATGAAAAAACCGATCAAATTGTTCTAAATTAATTGTTTCTAAGGATTTTTTAGTATCGGAATTCATTTTTTTCACACTCAAGTATGAATTTATTCAGAATCAGTTAATAAATTATGATTAAATGATTATAAAATTTTTATAGTTGACATATTTCTTAGCTTCTTTTTCCGTTTGGGAAAATAATTAATTCTCAGATTCTAAATTCTTGATAAATATGACTTGAATAGCCAATAAAATATCAATTTTTATCGCGAATTTAGTACTAAACGGATTCTTTCCATTCCCATTTTTCTATCTTTTGTGAAGAATAAACTTAATTTATTCCTTCATGAAATAGGTATTAACTATTTACAATCGAACTTGAAGATAAAGTAATAAGATTTGGAGATAAAGAAAAATGAGTGGTGTGAAAGTAATTGGCGGACTTCTAGCGATATTTGGCGGTATCTTTATTCTTATTCAAATAATCCGTGACATAGACGCTTTTTCAATGGTACCCTATGCATTTATACTAAATTTTGCTATTGGCGGTGCCGCAATTATCGGTGGTGTTTTTGGTATAAAAGGCCAATCTGGTGCTGGCGAAGTGGCGTTATTAGCGGGCGTGCTTTCCATTGTACTTGGCATAATATGGGCCTCCACTATGAATGATAACCTTTGGCAGTTTTCTCTGATCTCGGGATCATTTAACATCGGTTCACCTGGGTTCAACTTATTTTCAGGCGTGTCCTTAGAAGCCATTTTTATTGCTGTCGGCGGCGTATTAGTCATGGTCGGCGGTTCTGATTAATTAAACAACGCGTTTAATTTAATACAGATTTCATTTTATTTTTTTCTTATTTTTATTCTCGAAAAAAATCCTTAATTCAGCGAATAAATTATTTCAACCAAGAATTCGTTTCCTTTTTAAGGATTCTCATTTATTTCGGCGCCTCTTTTTTGGAATTACGATCCATCTTTTCACGAATGGCTTGTCGAATAAATTCCGGGATGGATGTGAACCCTTCCTCCTTATGCGTTTCGATATATCCCTCAATGCGTTCAATTAAGGCGTTGGGTAATCCGACGATTCGATAACCCCGTTTTTTTAATACCATTTTACGTCCTCCTTATTTCTTTATAGATATTAGAGATATATGTATCCCTATTTTATAGATATTAGAGATATATGTATCCCTATTTATAGATATTAGAGATATATGTATCCCTATTAACCTGAGTGAAGTCAGGCGGCTAATGCATTTCGCTACGCAACAATCTAGCGAGAACACCTGTCTTATTTACTGTCGCGTTTCTACCACAATCCAACGCGCCAATTTAAACCGGCAACGTGACCGGCTTGAAGCGTATGCGGTAGCCAATGGATATATTATTGAACAGATC
>CAYGYC010000105.1:0-12652 GCA_964353755.1 uncultured archaeon
TGATAGGAAAGCTATATTAATAGCGAAGCAAAAAAATATTTCCTATAATACAACACTTGATGTTTTACAGATCTTATTGAAAGAACATATCATTAATAAAAATCATTACCTTGAAAATTTGAAAAAATACTCTGATAGTGGGTTCCAGAACGGTGGATCTCTATCCAAGTATACGAAGAATTTAAAAAGGAGGCAGAAAAATGAGCGAACGTCTGTCCTTGGTAATACCACGTGCCCTCAAAAAAAAGTTAGAAGAACTGAAGAAATTTACCAATATGGATCAAAGTTCATTACTTCGTCAATTATTAACTGATGCCATTGAGGCGAAACGCTTAGAAATCGCCATTAAGGAATATCAAGACCGAAAGGTGTCGCTTGGTAAAGCCGTTGAAATCGCAGGCACAAGTATTTGGCGATTATTAGATGAAATGCGAAAGAAAAATATTGCCTTAGATTATGATATCAATGATGCCTTGGAAGAAATAAAGGATATCAATAATAATATCTACAAAAAACATGTGGTTAAAAAATGAGAATTTATTTGTTTTAGGAGTTACCTTTTATGATAGAGATCATAACTTCGCTCATATAATTTCTCAAGAATAACTATACTCTTTTTTATATCATACTTCTGTTGAACTTCCAATTTACAATTAGTGCGGATATTTTTGGCTAACTGGTCATTTTGAAGCAGGGTAAGAATCTTATTTTTGGCATCGGTTAAAGAAGAAAAGAGGAGCCCATTTTTATTGTCAGTCACCACTTCTTCAATCCCCATCGCTTTACGAATGATTAGCGGTAACCCATAATGCCAATATTCAAGGATCGCCATATCAAAAATTTGCGCTTGATTTACGAAGATTAACCCCATACGCGCGATACTAATCGCGGTGAAGAGATCGAAGTCGCTTAAGTATCCTGTAAAGGTGACATATTTAGTCAAATTGCGCTCTTGATTTATTTTTTTATATTTTTCAATTAAAGGACCTGTGCCAACCATTAAAAAATGCGCGCGAGGTTCTTCCTTCACAATAGCCGGAACAAGCTGCAAGATCTGGTCAATCCCTTTTTCAGGGCTCATTCGCCCAACAAATAAAATGACTTTTTTATCAGAGAGATTGTAACGCTGCTTAAAGAGTTCTTGGTCGTGAGGTGAAGGTTTCGGAAGGCTTTGCAAATCGAGTGAGGTCGGGAAAAAACCGAAAGGCCCTTTAAACCCTCTGTCGCTTAGCGCCTTTTTAACGCCCTGGGTCGGGACCATCGTTAAATTAAACTGGTTATACATCATTCGCTCAAGAAAATTCACGAGTTGAACACTGCGTATGAAGAAGAATGGTAAAGGAGCATAACTTGTATATTGAATTAAGGGGGTATGATATGATATCATACGAGGAATTTTCTGGCGATAAGAAGTCATTCCGGCGAGAACCCCAATTCCTGAACTATTGGCATGGACGATATCTAATTGGATGTGATGGTCAAAAAATATTTCCTTCAGAGGTAGGCAAACCGGAATGTTTAAGTAGTTTCCAAGTGGTATTGAGAATGCGCGGTAGACCGTAATTCCATCTTTAATCTTTTCGAGTTGCGGTTTATTGGCAATAGGCTCAAAAATAAAGACTTCGTGCCCGCGTCGGGCGAGCTCGGTCGTAATTTCTCTGAAAAACCGCGCTACGCCCGAAGGGAAAGGCGGATTATAAACATTAACTTCTGAAAATATCCCAATTCGCATAAATACACTCAATCCTATAACGTTTTGTTAAATATTATCCAAGGAATGTCATTTACAATTACGTTTGAGGTATACTTATTCACTATAAAAATTAGCAATTCTCCTTCATTATAATTCTCATTCACCATAAAAATTCAATGTTAAAAATTTACAATAGGAATACGGATTTGTGAAACGCGGAATTCATTCCTGCCGTTCCATATAAATTAAATAGCGTGATCCCTTGAATGAAACACCTGAGAATAAAGATGAATAAAAAAGAAAAAAAAAGGAAAGAACTTTTAAAAATTCATCCGCTTTTTTAAGATAAAGAACCAAACGGTAATAATAGCGCCTAATATTATGAAAGGCATCGTAAAAGCTGGTATAGACCCCGGAGTACTTCCTCCACTTTGGAGATCAAGCGGCAGGCAATAGACTTTGTTCTCAGTGGTGCCCACATACACGCGCCCGTTCGCCACGGCTGGTGAAGACAGCACATCCCCTCCTGTATTATAGCTCCAGAGGGAGTTGCCCGTGGTGGCGTTCAGGCAATAGAGTTTATCGTCGTAGCTGCCCACATACACGCGTCCGTTCGCCACGGCTGGTGAAGAATATACAGAACTTCCTGTAGTATAGTTCCAGAGGGATTTGCCTGAAGTAGCATTCAAGCAATAGACCTTGTGGTCGTAGCTGCCGACATACACGCGCCCGTTCGCCACGGCTGGTGAAGACTTCACCACTCCTCCTGTAGTATAGTTCCAGAGGGATTTGCCTGAAGTAGCATTCAAGCAATAGACCTTGTTGTCGTTGCAGCCCACATACACGCGGCCATTCGCAATAGCCGGAGAGGAATCCACTATACCTCCTGTATTATAGAACCAGAGTAATGCTTTCGTGGTAGCGTCCAAGCAAAAGATTTTGTTATTGTCGTTGCCTACATACAAACGCCCGCCCGCGATAGCGGGGGAAGAAAGCACGTAACCTAGGGTCGTATAGGGCATAGCCCAGATAGACCCGCCAGTGGTGAGATTTATGCAATAGATATTCTTATCGTAGCTGCCCACATAGACGCGCCCGCCCCAGATGGCTGGGGCAGCAATCACCGCTTCCATGAAAGTAGTAAGGAAGTTCCAAATATTATCGCCCGTGGTGGCGTTTAGGCACTGGACCCTCCCATCTCCGTCGCCTAAAAGCACTCTTCCTTCTGCGATGGCTAGTTCATATACACTATTTGTAAATTGATAGCTCCAGAGAAATGCTTTCGTGGTGGCATTCAGGCAATAGACTGTGTCATAGCTGCTCACATACAGGCGTCCATTCACCACGAGCGGCGAAGAAGTCACAACGGATCCTGTTGTATAGCTCCAATATGGACTTGTGCGGCTTGTAAGAGTTGTATGCGCTACTCCGGTGTGATTGAGCTGCCCGCGGAACATGGGCCACTCGTCATGGTTGGGATCACTACTCCCCGGAACGGTGGCGAGGCCTACTACACTCGAAGGGGCGATAGTTGTGTGAGGGGCTGAGGAAACAAGGTTAGATCCGACGCAGGAAAGCAGGAAAATGAATATTAAAAAAGTGCTTTTTAAGAAAAAATGACGAGTCATGGCGCATCCCTCGAATTTCGGTACCGTAAGAATTGGTGGAAACATTGCCCTTGGTATAAATTGCGGATGATTTTATTAGTTTTAAGTATCCCGCTTAGAATCATTGTATTTTACCTCTTTTTAAATTTAAAAGTAATCTATAAGGGTTTCATAGATTGGCTTATCTAATTTCTGATAGTTAATATTTTAAGGTATTGAAAGGGATTCCAAAATCTCAAAGGTCCATAAGAACTAAGGAAATAATAATTTTGGTTATGGAATTTTTATTCTAAAAGAAATAGATCTTCCCATTTCCTTCTAATGCTATTAAGATCCTCTTCTACGCCATTTCAATTCAATACCTAATATTTTGGAAATTAAATCCAATGGTTATTTTTTGAGAGATTTGTTTCTTATATTTTTCTTTTGCTGTTATTTCCTTTCCTAAGAGGATATAGATATCGCCTTTCAGCCATTTCGAAACCACATTAGCATACCCCTTTTATTCCAAACGGCGCACCGAAAGATTCACAAAGATCCGACTATTATACATAATTTCTCCTAATTTCTTAATTCGAAACGCAATTTCCACTTCATCACTGTGCGGTAATGTTTTATAGCCACCGTATTTTAAGTTCAATCTAGCTAATAATCTTTTTCATAAGGTCAATCGAGCTAATCCAATCCGTTCCGTCCCTACAATCCAGCCATCACGCGCATTAAAATAGAGCCAGTAGGAATCACCAACCTTTCTAACGTCGCATTGATAGATGAATGCTTTTTTCCACCCAGTTGTCGGAGCCAAAATGGGATTGGGAAAAACATCGGTCCATTCAAGTCCATTCTGTGAATGCAATAATAAAATGCTGGATCGGCTCCGCCCCTTGGAATCTTTGTAGATCCCATTATTAAACCCCACCCATAAATCACCTACTCTTAATACTTTTATAGCACCAGACGCAATATTTCGATACGGGTGTTTTTGTGCAGGACTAATAATGGGGCGTGAAACTTTTTCGTAGGGACCGTAAAGTGCTTTGGCTTCGGCAACTCCAATATATTTTGGCTCATAGAATAGAGTATCCCAGATAAAAATAGATCCCGCTGAATAATATAACCGATATTTACTATCCACTTTTAGCAGACACGGGTTGCCTACTCTCCGAGAAATTACACCTTCCCAGGGGTAGGTGGGAGCTAAAAGGACTTTGGGATTCGTCCAATTGAATAGATCAACGGACTGAGAAAGGACAACACTGCCTAATAACAAAGTAAACAGTTTCTCATAAAGTAAGTAATAGATCTCCCCTTCTTTATACAAAAAAGGGCGTATCCCAGATGCTATATTGAAGTGGGTATTTGCCCATTTAATTCCATCATTTGAAATAAAATGATTAAGGCCAGAGAGAACGCCATGGGCAAAGAGATGCCACAGTCCGTCGGGCGAATCGCTTGGAGGAATAAAAGTAGGATCCGCGATAACCCAATCGGGTGGTTCCGGATGAATTAGCGGATTTGCTTCATGATCCACCCAGGCATTCCATTGTTTGAAAGTATCTACTGAAATGCTGAATCATCCGCCCACTAGTTGTTACAAAATATATGCTGATAAACTATCATTCATAATTAAGATCAGTAGAAAGGTTATTTAAATTGAGTTCCAATAATTGATAGCCCCCTGCCCATATAAATGTTCAAGGCGGGGAATGATTTTACGAATATCGTATTTCTCGTGAACATCAGAACAACAACCAACTCGGATTTGATCGGCTAATTTGTCATTTTTGAGAATGGCGAGGATATTTGCTTTCGCCCCTTCTAGGGTATTAAATAATAGACCATTCTCTTTATCGTGAATTACTTCGTCGATGCCCATCGCATTTCTAATGACCAGCGGCAACCCATAATTCCAATATTCTAAAATGGTCATATCGAAGATTTGGCTCCCACTCGCAAAGATCAAACCCATAGTTGCGGTATTTACGGCTGTAAAGAGATCAAATTCGCTTAAATACCCAGTGAACGTCACTGACTTATCTAACTGGTTCTGATGTGCAATTTGCTTATACTGTTCCAAATAAGGACCTTTCCCAACCATTAAGAAATGCGCCGTGGGATCTTCTTTCACAATAGCTGGAACGAGTTGCAGAATCTGATCAATGCCCTTTTCTGGGCCCATCCTGCCCACAAATAAGATGATTTTTTTATCCTTGAGGTCATATCTTTGTCGAAACGATTCAGTGTCGCGAGGGGCAGGCTTAGGAAGACACTGTAGGTCGAGACACGTGGGAAAAAAGCCAAACGGTCCTTTGAACCCCCGCTTGATGAGCGCCTTTTTCACTCCTTCCGTTGGAACAATGGTCAAGGCAAATTGATTATACCCCATCTTCTCCCAATAATTCATTACTTTTTTTATTTTCAAGATGAAAAAAGGAATGGGCAAGTAATGCAGATAGTCTATAAGAGGGGTATGATAAGAGATCACGCGAGGGATCCTTCGTTTCCAGGACACATATGCGCCTAACAGCCCAATCCCGGGGGCGTTTGCATGCACGAAATCTAAATCAAACGGCACATTGAAGATGACTTCTTTAAACGGAGCACCCATTGGGAAATTTGAATATTTTGTCCAATTGAGTGAATAGATCCGATACGCGGTTATTTTCTTCTTAATCGGCTGGATTTGGCGTTGAGTAGGATATACTTTCGGTTCGAAAATGACAATCTCGTGCCCTCTTCGAGCAAGTTCGCTGGTGATTTCTCTAAAAAAGCGAGAAACCCCTGAAGGAAAGGGGGGATTATAAACAGTGACATCAGAGAAAATACCAATCTTCATTATTAGGGTCTTTCCAAATAATTAATTGAGATTGCAATCAAGAATCTAAACTTATAATAGATTTAATAGAATTAAAAAAGATTATTGAGAAGATTTAATTTAATATTTCTAGAGATTTTTTTGACCATAATGCATAAGGAGATTTACATATGGAAATAATATCCGAAGGAATAGGCGATTTATTTCAAAAGGTTACGCCAAATGAATTTCGTGAATGGAATCGGAAGAACAAGAATCGAGCCCTCGTGGATAAGCGTATGACCGAGAAAGAAGCGGTTTCGCGCTTTGTTAAAAATGGGAATTATTTAGCCATTGGCGGATTTGGTCATGTGCGTATCCCGATGGCGGTGATTTATGAAATAGTGCGGCAAAAAATAAAGAATCTGTCAGTAGCGGGTCATACGGCAGTCCATGATTTAGATACGTTAATTGCCGGGGGGTGCGTTAAAAATGTCGATGCGGCTTATATTACAGGGTATGAGGTGAGAGGATTATCGGCAGTGCAGCGACGTGCGTATGAATCAGGAGCAGTTAAGTTGACAGAGTGGTCAAATGGCACCCTGGCTTGGCGCTTGAAAGCAGCTGCTATGGGAATATCGTTTTTACCTGTCCGATCTCTACTTGGCACCGATACTTTTAAATATAGTGCCGCAAAAGTCGCTCGTTGCCCCTTCACCAATGAGTTATATGCCTTAGTTCCTGCGCTTTTTCCGGATATTACGATTGTTCATGTCCATCGATGCGATATTTATGGGAATGCGCAAATAGATGGCGCTGTTGTGAAGGATGACCTCTCCTCCCGAGCTGCGAAACGGGTAATTATGACCACGGAAGAAATCATTGATACGGAGGAGATCCGCGCCCGTCCATGGAATACGGTTATTCCCTACTATAATGTAGATGCGGTGATTGAAGTGCAGTGGGGCTCGCATCCTGGGAATATGCCTTTACGGTATAATTATGATGAAGTATTTATCAGTGAATATATGAATGCAGGGAAAGATCCAGCGACATTGGAAAAGTTTCTCGAGGAATGGATATATTCCCTAGAAGATTTCGATGAGTACCTAGCTAAAATAGGGCCAAAGCGCCTAAGACGATTGCGCGATGAGGAATTCATGCGGGGGAAAAAGGATGCCTAAATACAATAAGTTAGAACAATTAGCTTGCGTGGCAGCAAAATATCTAGAAGATAATAAAACAGTCGCAGTGGGCACCGGCTTACCTCTAATCGCCGCAAACTTAGCCCAAAAAACTCATGCGCCCAACCTAATCATTATCTTTGAGGCAGGTGGCATTTCTCCTATCGTTCCCACCCTTCCCATTAGCGTCGGCGATTCTCGTACAACCCATAAATGCTTAATGGCGGCGGGTTTAGCGGAATCTATGGAAACGATGGCACGCGGTCTTGTCGACTATGCATTCCTGGGAGCCGCTCAAATAGATATGTATGGAAATATCAATTCTACCCAAATTGGACTGGATCACAATCATCCTCAAGTCCGGTTCCCCGGAAGTGGGGGAGCTAATGATTTTGGGAGTCTTTGTTGGGAAACTCTTTTAATCCTTCGCCCTCATGATGCTAAAAAATTCGTACCGAAGGTGGATTTTATTACGACACCGGGCTATCTTACCGGCCCAGGGGCACGTGAAGCAGCGGGGCTGCCCCCAAATACAGGTCCAACCCACGTCATTACCGATCTCGGTGTTTTAGGCTTTGACCAAGAAACGAAATGGATGAACATTGAGAAAGTGCATCCCGGTATTACTGTCGCTCAAATTCAAGAGAATACAGGATTTGAACTGCTTATGGCGGATGAGGTACTCGAAACAGAAGAACCCACGGATGAGGAATTACATCTTCTACGTGAAATCATTGATCCAGAACACCGCATTATCGGACGTTGAGAAATTTTTTCAAAAAATCTTTGAACTAACTTTTTTTTGAATAAAATTACAAATAAAAAAGGGAAATATTAGGCCTTGTTAATCTTTAATATGTCCTCTGGCTGAAGGCCTTTCAGGCAATTTGGGCATAGGACTCGAATGCCGCTTTGTAAATTCTTTACTTTTTGTGCTGGAAGTGGTTTATTACAATGCGGACACAAATATTCCATAATTGCGGGTACTGGATTCGGTTCTAGTAGAGGTTTAATCTCAGTTGTTTGCTCTATTTTAGGCGGAGATGAAGGTTCAAGTGTTGAAAGTATTTCTTTTAATTGTTCGTCTAATGATTTTTGAGCGGATTTAATAGTATCTTCCTGAATACCGCTGATTGGTTTTTGTTCTATCGATTTTTCTTTTAATGGCTCCGGACTTGGTTCCGGTTTTGAAAGAATCCCAATTAATTCGGGTTGGATGGCGCAAGAACAATTTGTACAGGAAACTTTGAGGCCCTGTTTAAGGTATTCTATATTTTTTACCGAAATGGGAGAGTTACAATCGGGACAGTTAACCCCTCTCAATGATTCAACTTGAGAGGGTATTGCTTCTGTCGTAGGTTGAACAATGGGTTCAATACTTTGGATTGGTTTTGGCAGCGATGGAGGGGGAACTATTTCAGTAACAGGTCTAACCATTGGCGCAGTGATTGATATTGATTTTGGCGTTAAAATTTCAAAACAATTGGAGCAATAAATGCTGACCCCCTTTTGTAGCGATTCCATTTTCTGTGCAGAAATCGGAGAATTGCATTTTGGACATCGATAATCCATGACAGACCCTATTGGAACTTGAAGTGGTTCACCTTTGGGTTCTACTACTTGACTTGTTGGAAAAGAACTTATTGGTGGTTTAATTTCTCGACGATCTTGTTCAGTTCTAGTTTCAGCTTTTTGAAATGGTACTGGAAGGGGGGATTTTGTTTCTATTCCTGATTGAGAAGGTATTTCCATATGTTGAAAAGGTTTTGGAGCCAGTTGAGAGTCCATTTCAACGGCGGGTTTCGCAATGGGCTTGAAAAACGGAATTTCCTTTGGAGATTCAACCGGAACGATACCTTTCGGTACTTTAGTTACGGGGTGAATTTTGGAAGCTCTTTGCAGTCTAACGCGTTTAGTGATAAAAACGGTAGAAATAACTCCAACAGTTCCAAATATAATAATCAGAATGATTAAAAATAGAGGGAATGGTTTATTATGCACTTTTATGGATAATTCGAGGATTTGTACATTTCCAACTTTATCAACTACTCTGATAAAGACTGAGTTATCCCCGTCATCTTCTTCAGTAGTTACCCAAACATACTTCCAGCCGTCTGAGGAGTTGGTATCATTGTAGAGTAAAATTCCGCCGCCCCCAATCGAATCTAACCAGAATTCAACTTGTTTTATCCCAGATAATGAATCTATTGCTGTTATTTCAATGGAAATATTTCCAGAATAAGTTTTTCCCTGTTGAATAGAAGGACATTGGAGATTTGTAGGGGGACTATTATCAATATTTATTGTGGTGCCCTTAGAATCATTATAATTACCGGCGACATCATAGACCCGGATGAATAATTGTTTAGCTCCATCATCACTTATAGAGGTCTGCCAATTAAATGACCAGCCGTCGATACCTGAGTTATCAGTCCCAATTTTTAGACCGCCCAATTTGGGGTCTCCTACATAAAATTCGACTTTATTGACACCAGATCCATTGTCATATGCATTCGCTATTAACGAAATCAAACCTTTATACCAGCCATTGGGAATGAGCGAAGTAATCATAGCCTTAGACGGCTTTTTAGTATCTACCCGAAAAATTACGAGTTTGTCTCTACGAGAATTATCCATATTAAAAGCACGAATCTTACAATAATGCAATCCATCGGGTAAATCAACAAAATTATAAGATGTTCCGGTGGTATTAATGATAAAGGTGTTATTCAGAAATACAGAAATCGTTTTAATACCGGTTTCAGAATCAGATGCGCTCCATGAGACAGTTAGATCATTATAATTATATAAAGAGTAATTTGAGGGGCTTATTATTGACAGGATGGGAGGAGTGGAATCTATTAGAATATTAATAGTTACATTTTGTGTGGGAGAGCCACCCCAAGTTGATGCCATTATCACTTGAACTGATTTTGTTCCTGCACTTCCGGCATATACGTTCCAATATAGGGTGGCATACTCATAATAGCCTAAGTCATCAATGTTAACTGTCCGTTCCGATGTATCGTCCAAACTTAATCCTGAGGGCAAATTTAATGTCGCTGTTACTCCCTCAACCAATGATCCACCCGTATTCCTCACTTGTAATCTCAAAGTTAATTGATTACTCCGATAAACAGGCGAATTTAAACTAATAAATTCATAGATATTCAATGTAGGAGCAGTAAAGTGAATAACTTCAATACGGAGGGTTCTCGTAGAAGAGTAAGCATTCCGCACTCTAAGCTCGTATGTATCACTTGTTGGAGCACGAAAAATGCCCCCATCATGATCGACTCCAAGGATCTGTTCAAATCGTGCTAAATCACTAACACGTTCAATAACAAAATCCATTGTATTCGTAGCAATCCAATCCCAGACAAGGATTTCCCCCGCATTCATCGAGATATCATAATAAATATAATTCCCTATAGGTACATTAAATGTTTCATAAGTCCGATTACCACTTGAATATCTATCCTCATAGATAAGGTATGTATTTCCGGATTTAGGCCCGATAGTAACATAGATCTTCCGAGATATGTCACGAAAAACTTGCCATTCCCAAGTATCTGATTCATCCCAGGGTGCCACATCTAAATCTGTCGAGCCTGGATGTGAATTTTGAATACGTACTATTCCATGTCCTGAAGCTTTTGTTTCATCAATATAAGAGATTATTATACCTTGTTGAGGTAAGTAAGTGTCAAATCCAAGCTGCAACCGTGACTCGACTAAATAGTAATGATTTGTATCAATTTCAACCTTCATTACCTGCTTTTTTGAACTAGATAATTCCAAAGGATCTAAATATGCCCCATTTGTCAAATCAGATGTTTCAATGATTTCAATATGCTCGGATGAGAGCCAGCCCATTTTTATTTTGCACCATGCCATCATATGCGCAGGACTGGCAGCTGAGGAGGCTCCATTCCAATTTCCTGAAGCCATCAAGGCATAGTCTCCACAGTAATCATCTGGTGTGCCACCAGGAAGATCAACATCATATAAATCGGGTAAATCCAACATATGTCCGAACTCATGTGCAGCCACGCCTATCCCCGTAAGCTCCGAAACCCAACAAATGTGATTAATATATTTGCCATCATATGGTCCTTCCCAATAGCCACTGCTTGGTGTGTAACACGCGCTCCAAATATCATTTGGATCACCGGATTGTGCTTCATCATCCCCGGCATGGAAAATCACAACATGATCATAAATGGAAAAATCAACAACCGGATTTGCAGTAGATAACGATTCGACTGAAAATTCATAACTTCGATCTTGACCATAATGAACCATAGTGTCTGGCATCATTAACCAATTTGTAACTGTTCCTGCAATTGTGAATTTATTATATGAATTTTCTTTGTAATAGTTCCGAAGCGATCCATCATTCGTAAAGATTTTCTGATACATCGTGTTCACAGAATTAGAATTGGCCATATCAGAGAACTTTACTAATAAACAGATGATTTTAGGGGGTATTGATATTTCTAGACTATCTATATAATAAGTAAGCGGTGAAGAAGTCTCGGAGGTGGTAGTTAATATGTTTATTGTATTTAAATTAGTGACACCAGTATCATAAAAAGATACATTTGACGCTTTGCAATCGTTATCAACATAAAAATCATATGTATTTTTCAATATATTGGCAAATAATTCGACATTATACCAAGTATTAGCTGTATAAGTCGATCCGGCTGATATTACTGCACCATTTGATCCATAATACCAGGTATTTGAATTTTGACCCATCTTGATAAAAAAATAACCGCCAGATCCAGCCAGCCAAACAAATAAACCCCCTGTATTCGTTTGCTTGGCATATAAAGATATTTTGACATATAAATAAGAGTTCTGGGCGGAAAAAGATCGAGACATTTGCGTATAGGAGGCAATATTATTATCATAAAACTCTATCACGCGTTTCCCCGAGACTGCCAGAGTATTGTCTTCTTTCAAATTGCAATAGGTGTTGGATGGCTCATAAAAAGTCCATGGGCTATTATTGAATTCAGTTTCTGTTTTATATGAATCAAAATTATCAACCATCAAAATGGTATTTCCACTTGGACTTGGATGTAGCTCAGGAGGTGATGCATATTTCATTTCCTCGGGAAGTTCCCCATTTGGACCCATTGCATAAAATAGAAATGGAGGATTATCAATGGTTAAATTTTCATTCTTGATTTCAGCTTTAGTATTAGTATTATTATTTTTATAATTCAAATTCACTTTACTATATGAAACCATCGTTAAAGGCCCAATTAAAAATGTAATTATGAAGAATATTGAAAAAAATAATTTTAATTTGCACCTCATAAGAGTACCCCGAATTATTTTTTCCTTTTTGAAAAATGGGTTG
>CAYGYC010000106.1:0-2711 GCA_964353755.1 uncultured archaeon
CAGAGGATTTCCTTGAAAAAGCTCGATCTGGCGAGTTACCTGATGCTGAAATGGATGCGATCACTGTTAGACAGCTCATCGCCGATTTGGATAAGTTAGAGTCTTTACTCAAATCCATTAAATAGAGTATGTTTAGAATGGATCCCATTTCACGTCTAATCGAAGCAAGGGGAATATTATTCCAGGCTTTTCAATCAGAAATAATCCAAATGGAGCTTAATACTTCGATTTATCAATTAAAAATTCTATTCTCCCAAGGATCAATTCTATTTGTTCGTTATAATCAATATAATGAATACGGATATCAACTGATTTTCTCTAAAAGGAAGGGCGATTTTGTAAGATATGATAACTTCGATGATAGATGGCCAGTTTCTACGAAACCACATCATTTTCATTCGAGATATAACAAGCCAGTAGTAAAAAGTCCAATGACAGGAGATCCTAAGCAAGATATACCAAAATTAATACAATTCCTAAAAAAGGAGCTATTTTCAGGGCCTCTCTAAATTATTTCTACAATAAGAGGCAAAATATTTAATTTTAATAGTAAAATGAATCCATTAAATTAAATTTTTCTAAAAGGGAATTAGACCTTTTCCCAGTCTTTGATAGTGGTGAGGGTGACCACTTTTCGGATTCCCTCGATTTTTTCTAACTCCGTGACAATAGAACGGTAAGCCATGCCCAAACTTCGGATTCGTAAGGTGGCAATGAGCATGAGTTTATTACTCACGGCGGAAATATTCATTATTCCTTTAATAGAGCCTAATTTCTGCATTACAATCTCGGGGGATTTTTCGAGGTAGATGAGTATATAGGCTTTCACTTGGCTCAAGCCAATGGTGATAATGCCGACGATGATAATTAACGCCCCCATTAATTTAAAAATCCAGATAGTGGCTGAGAATTCGGTTACGCCAAAGGCGCCGGGGTAGAAAATATTGCCAATGATCGAAAAGGGAATGCCTAGTACTACGGTAAGCGATAAAATGGCATTGACGATGCTCATTTTAGCTATCCCTAAGGCTCTGATGTACGCAATAAACGCAAAGGTGGTAATCAGCATATCAATGGAGATATAAACCACTTTGGAAGCATCAAGGCTACCGATGGCGGCGAATGTGGCAGGGGTAATAAAGGGAATTATTAGAAGTGAAAGAAAAATGGCGTTAAACGTCAAGCTCCAAAGGCGGACATTTAACGCATCATTCTTTCGATTTTGATACACCATCCGTTTTGCTTTTCGTAGCGCAATGGTGAAAAACATAATACTCAGATTATAGGGCCCGAGGACGATCAAAAGCGTAAGAGGATCGAAGCCTACTTCGGTAAGGGTCATAATGAAGATACCAATGATAATCATGGTGATGCTTTGGAGTTCAATCACGGTGGGGGAATTTCTTTCCGAGAGACTTTCTGCGATTATTAGATAGACTATGACCAGCCTTCCAAAAGGCATTACTGTCGCTGGGGAAACCGAGCCCACTAGATAGAAGTAGGATACCGATGAAAAAGCCGCACAAATACCAGCAAGAATCAAATAAAGAAGAAATTTTCCGCGGGGTAATATAAACCCACTATAATTGGGATCAATATGGGATCCGATTAAGTGCTTTTTCTGTAACGGAATGCGCATAATAAGCATTAAAACAACAACATTCGCCAGTCCAATCCAGTGGACGAGGATAGCAAATGCCGCTTCATCGGAAGAAATGACTTCGAGATAGAACTTATCCATCATTACATATATCGCTGTTAGTACCGCGGCAATTAACGGTAGTATGATAACCTTTAATTTTCGTGGAATTCCAAGTCGGGAAGGCACGCTCAGGCCTCTTCAGGAATTATTTCCTTCTCAACAATGAATGTAATGATATCTTTAATTCCTTTAATATTTGATAACGTTAAGTAGGTGGTTTCATACAGCTCATCAAGATTTTCGACATGCACCTTGATCACAACGTCCCATTCTCCTGTGACCACGGAGATTGATTCCACATTTTTCATTTTCTTGATTTCACTCAAGACCGCTTTGGTAAAGCCTAATTGAATCGTTATAAGAACGTATGCCTTTATCATAATTGTCCCTTTACCTAAGATATTTTTAAAGTACAATTCTCACTGAGGATTAATAAAAAATGATATAAAAAAAGTTAATGCTGAAATCCCGCAGCGATGGTTAGGAACAACCAGTGACCATACGAAAAAAAAATAACGAGGGGTTTCTATTTTTAAGGATCATTTATTTAATCGGCGGTACATCTCTTTATTATTTTTGTAAATATTGAGGAATTCGGTGAACAATTCATCGTAAATTTGCCGATTTGCAGGGTTAGGCGTGTAGGTGTTCTTATATTGGATATATTTTGGAATATCTTCGAAAGCGATATATCCTAAACCGACGGCCGCAATGAACGCGGCACCTCGGGCATTGGCTTGAATAGGATCTTTAACTTGGCGAATTGTACGATTCAGTACATCGGCATATATTTGGCACCAGATATTGGAATTGGCCCCGCCCCCAATCATATTGAGCGGAGTTAATTCTCTTCTAATAAATTTCTCGACATATTGTAAGACCCACCTGCTATTAAATGCGACCCCTTCGTAAAGTGCTCTTATTAAGTCTGCCCTGGTGGTTTTCAGGGACATATTAAGTAGCCCCGCCCTTACGGTGTGATCCTCAATGGGAGTTCGTAAGGGCGGGG
>CAYGYC010000106.1:2721-12571 GCA_964353755.1 uncultured archaeon
TTCACCCCAGAGCCATGGGGTGAAGATTAATCTGTTGCTCCCTGCAGGCGCCGTTTCTACAATTCTATCAAATACTTTGTATACCCCAGTCTTCAAGATGTCTTCTGAAAGTTGTTCCTCTCGCAATAACTCATCCTTATGGTATAGAAGGTTGTCTCGTAGGAAGGTTAGAACTTCACCGGCGGTCTCTTGCTCGGAAGCTACAAAATATTTACCTGGGATGGCAGATGGCAAGGATGCGATATTATGAAAGATATCGGTCTTTTTAAAGGGCACATGGCAAATAACCCAAGATGAAGTCCCAATATAGACATGCCCTTCATAATCTCCTACAGCGCCAGATCCAATGGCGGCGGATTGTAGGTCTGGTGTGCCCATCACAACCTTTACATTTCGCTTTAGACCTAATTCATCGGCTACTTCGCCTTTGATTGGTCCCAATACATCTGTAGCGTGCATGAGTGGGGGTAATTTCTCCTTATCGATTCTGAATTTCTTAATTAATCCATCATCGTAGTGAATATTATTGATATCTCGGATATCGGTGACCCAATGTAGTTGAATGGAATCATATGATGCCGCGAATTGACCGGTAAACTTGTAGTTGATATAGTCTTTGCACTCCAGAAATTTGTAGGTCTTCGCATAGATATCCGGCATTTCATGTTTCAAGAAGAGAATATGGGCAATGGGATCTTTTCCGGACATGCCCGGCGCTCCGCCGGTGATATTTATCCATCCGCCCATTTTTAGAAAATATTGGAGAATATGTTTAATGCTATACCCTGAAATATTAATAAGACCACCCATTAACTTTTTGATATAGGGTGCGCCGCGGGTATCCATCCAAATAATGGCATTATATAACGGATTTCCATCTTTATCGACCGCCACAGTACCTGACCACTGACTAGAATCACAGACCGCTACAATATCTTCCACGGGGACCAGTTGCTGGTCAAGTAATTTTTTAGAGGTTTTCATGATAGCGTTCCACCACTCATCGGGCTTCTGTTCGGCGCCGCCATTCGGAAACAAGTAGAGCGGGGTTTCCTGAAACTCAAACCCAATTACTTCACCGTGTGTTGAGATGATGGCGGCTTTACTGCCCGAAGTCCCGTGATCATGCGCTAAAATATACTTTACTTCATCCTTAACCACTTTCCATCACGTCCAACATTCTTAATTAAAGTCAAGAATTGAAATTCCTAAATATTAAAATAAAAAAAATATACAATTGTATATCAATGGATAAAATAATCCCGTTACGGATTAATAAAGCTTTAACGCAGAAAATTAACCAACTGGTGGAGCAAGGGTTTTTCCGTAATCACAATGAAGATATTTGGGAAAGAATTCGATTATTAATCAAAGAACATCACAGTGGACTTTCCAATAAGCAGCTTATTGCCATAATAGTTGCCAATTATTTAAGTACCATGCATCGCGAATTTATTCAGGCGATAATTCTATTTGGTTCTGTGGCTTTTAGAACAGATCACGAAGAAAGTGACATTGATTTATTAATTCTTACCAAGAATGAATTATTATATCAGCAAGAAGTTGATCTCACGAAGGAGATTTTAGTAGTACTCCAAGGGCTTGATTATATAGTCTCGTCACATTTTCAAACGGTTGATGCCTTTATACAACGTGTTAAGAATCATTTTTATTTTGAAACACATCTTTTACAGCATGGAAAGATCCTTGCTGGAACTCTTCCAAGTTTAAATGAACCCCATGACGATGAGAAGTGAGTGTTAAATTGCCATTGAACAAAATAATTTCTCAATATCTACAAAAAGTGACTGAAAATATTAATAACTTGATCTTTTTATCATGGAGTAGATGATTATTATGAAATCTCTTATTTTAAAAGCGGTAAATAAATTGGAACTGTGCGAAGATAGTCCAGAGCCAATCCTATCAAAAGAGGAGGTATTAATTAAAGTTAAATGTTGCGGAATTTGTGGAAGCGATCTGGAAGCCTATCGGTATGGGAAAGTGCTTATGCCTTTAATCTTAGGCCATGAATTCACAGGGGAAATTATGGAAGTAGGGGCGAAAGTTGAAGGATGGAGGGTGGGAGACCGTGTGACTGCGTATCCCGGGGAATTTTGTGGAAAATGCTATTATTGTAAGAAAGGGCAGGAAAACCTCTGCAGAAAGACGATAATGGGATTAGGGATTACTGTAAATGGCGCGTTGGCGGAATATGTTAAAGTGCCAGCGAAATTAATCTGTAAATTACCGGAATCAGTTAGATATGAAGAGGGGGCATTAGTAGAACCATTATCTGTGGCATACCATGGAGTAAAATTATCCGGAATTCAACCAACGGATACGGTAGTTGTCATTGGAACCGGCTCCATTGGGCTATGCACAATTCAAGCTTTGAAACTCCTAAATCTGGAAGTTATTTATTTTATAGAGCCTTCCGAATTTAATCGGAATCTTGCCCTCCAAATGGGGGCGAAAGAGATAGATCGCCCTGCCCAATTAAACAAAGTGGGGCCTGATTTTGTATTTGATTGTGCAGGATTTCCAAAAACTTACCAAAATGACTTGCAGATAATTCGAAATGGAGGAACGGTAATTTTATTAGGGGTTCATTTTGACCCTGTGCCCATTTCCTTTTTACAGTTAATTGCTAAAGAAGTGATAATGAAAGGGAGTTTCGGCTATTCCTTTCAGGAATTCAAGGAGGTCCTCTCCTTTATGGAACAGGGCAAATTCCAAACCGATCTTATCATTTCTAAAAAAGTGAAACTAGAGAAGGCGATAGAGGAAGGATTCCACGAATTATTAAGTTCAAAGAGGCGCGCAGCTAAAATTTTAATAGAATGTTAATTGAACAGATATAATCAATCCTTAAACTTCTCAATTGTTAATAATTAAGATTAAATTAGTATTGTATCTAAGAATTTATCCATAATGTCGATAGATCGATCACTTTTACCACTTTTTAATTTTGCATTTAAGTAATAGACTTCGAGTTCCATAAGATCTAAGCCGATGAGTGAAATTGGCTTGGTTTGGAGAAGATTTTTTAGTAAATTCGCAGCACTATTGAGACACTCCTCATCGATACCGATGAACTCCATGAAGCGGGCCGCAAGAATGGCATTTAAAGATCCGACATCTACGTCTATTGAGAGGTATAGGTAAGGGGTCTGGATGGATTCTAAGGCATTCTTGAATTGTTCATTCATTTTGACATTATCTTTATAATTTGGGATGATTTTAACGCCTTTTTCTTCATAGGAAAGGTAAAAATCTACATAGTTCTTAACTCTTGGATCTTGGATTTTCCTTAATTCGTCTCCGGGATAATCCATACACCCATAAACTATCAAGTTTTGTGGTTTAAGGGTTTCCTGTTCCATTAATTGATAAAGAAATGTGCCACAATTATAGGAGAGGGGAATTTGAGCCTGTTCATCAACAGAATCTAGCATTTCGGGAAAGATACTTTCAACCTCATCTTTATGCTCCTTGGAATATTTTGCCAAGTCCAGTCGTAAATTAGTGGGAATGGCATCGAAATGCCCATCGAAAATAATAGTGGATATATTGTCGGCGCCATATTCCTTGGCCAAGGCGGTTAAAACGCCTCCGGTAAGAGAATGATCTGCACCTATCATGAAAGGTAAATCAGGAAACACTTTCTGCTCAATAAATTTCTCCATGTCCGTCGCATAATCTTTACAGCCATTTTTATCAAGGAAGAGACGAAAATCTAAGGGTGTCATGAAGATATAGTCTTCAAGAGCAGGTTTGGGAGTCAACCAAGATTCAATAGGAACTCTCCCAATTTTTTGAAAAATGGGTCGGTTTAATACCTTGGATTCCGCAATAAAGGCATCATAGGGGTCAAGATATTTAGATTTAAATTCTTTTTTCTCGGCTAACGCATTCAAATAGGCGTATTTCAACGCCATTTTTGTCTCAGAATCCGATGGATCCAAAGCAGCTCCAAATATTTTGATGAACTTTAACACCTTTGAAAAAATTTTGATTAACAAATGATAAAAGATCGAACAAAGTTAATGCAGAGAAATTATTAAACATTAACCAAACTGATAGATATATTAATAAATCGGACTAATAAACATAATAAATAGACCATTGGATAATAGAATAGAAAATTTGCCAGATTAGATTGAAAACGGATATCATGAGGGACAATTAGATGGCTAGAGAACCGATTATGGTGTATTTGGGAATGGCTTGCCTGGCTTTTACAGTGCTGGGAATAGTGATGGCAGTTCTGTTATGTCTTGCGCCGTGGACAATAATATTTTTTGGTGCAGCCCTCCCCTTCTTAGCTGTAAGTTTACTTTTTATGTATCTGTTTGTGCGAAAAACGGAAGGGATAAAAACCATCATCATAGGCCTTTGCAGTGGTATAGTTGGTAATGTGACTGCGCTCTTAGGTGTCTTTGAAATCTTTAGGGAATGGGTGGTTTATAGAAATTACTTTTCCGTTATAATACCCATTGTAATGATAATTGCAGTCGTGGGCGCGCTGGCTTTCGGGATGCTCCTTTTACAAAGATTCCAAACACTTGTGCCGGCTCCTAAGATAAGGCCAGAATAAAGCAGGAATAATCCATGGTAAAATCAGAATATAAAATTGATTCGGATGAAAATTCGGATTATATGTATAATCTGATTGCGAAAGTAATAGATAAAGCAGGTCCTCGCCTACCTTGTAGTGAGGAGGAGCGTATCGGAGCAGAGGTGCTTGCGGAAGATTTAAAGAATTATTGTGATTCCGTGAATACTGAGACATTTAGGCATTATCCTCAATTAGGAGTCTCCAGATGGCCCCCTAAATGTGTGCTCCTTGTACTACTTTCCTCGATTATATTCTTTTTCTATCCCTATAGTCCAATTCTCATTTCCGCGATAGCGCTGGGAATAAGCTTTTTCGGCTTGCTCAATATCTATTTTCAATATTTAAAAGCAGAGGAGTGGTCCCCGAAAATCTATCCCTACAAGGCGCAAGAATCGCGGAATGTCGTGGGCGTCATTAGGCCTCGTGGCGAAGTGAAGAAGCGCGTAGTTTATTGTGGGCATATAGATAGTGCGCATCGATTTAATTTAATGCAATACACCCACGAGGGATATATCTATTTCCTGATTGGAGGGATAGTGAGTTTCTTTAATTTTCCGATTATGCAAACGAGAACACTGATCATTTATATAGCAAAAGCAAATGAAACGATGCTTTCCGTGATTTTCAATTGGATGGCGATCTTAATTCCTATCGGGATTGGGGTTGGATTTCTCATCGTAGATGTCCTATCTACAAAGGTGTTAAGTGAAAAAGGGCGGGAGAAAATATTTTGGGGAGCGATGAGTTCTTTTACGACACGTACAGTCATTCTAATAACGGGAATCGTTGTCTATCAAATAGTTGCCAGTGTATTGTTATTTAACTTCATAATGACGGATCCTTCGGCATTTAAGACATCTATTTTGGTCCTACTAAACTATGCGCCCTTTTTAATCGCATTATTCTTCTTCGTAAGTAAAGAGGGCGTTCCCGGAGCTTTAGATAATTTATCGGCTTGTGCTATAGCGGTTTGCGTGGCGAAAGTGCTAAAGGATTGGAAGACTGCGTATCTAGAATTGGTACCTAACAATACAGAAGTGGTTATTGCTTTACTCGGATCGGAAGAGAGTGGCTGTAATGGGGCATATGCTTTTGCTAAGAAACATGCGGTGGAATATAATCAAATTGATACAACCTGCGTTAATATGGATACGATGGGAGATCCCGAGACAATTCAAATATTTAAGCGGGAAAGCTCCGTTCGAATTGATTTTGCTCCGGAAATAGTCAATCTTCTCGCAGAAAGTGCCAAAGAATTGAAATTACAGTATGTGGTGAAGAATCAACCGTGGGTCTCAGGAGGCACGGATGCGTCGGGATTAGTGAAGGGGGGATTGAAAGCAGCTTCTTTAGTGGGATTATTATACCGACATTATCTCTTTTATTACCATTCGGATAGAGATAATATATCTATCATCAATAAGGAAAGGAGACCATGTTCTGACTACGGGACGGAGTGGAACAATAGAAATATGCGCTGTGCCTTTGAAAAGGTATTGAAAATTTGTCTCAAATACCTTGAGAAAAAAGATAAACAATGAATATTAATTCTTCTTTAAGGATAGATATTATAAAATGGATTTCAGTTCAATCAGATTATGAATTTGAAAATCCGGAACGGGATTTATTTCCCACACATCGCGAATAACTAAGATAGTATGAAATCCCGCGGCTTTGCCGCCAGCGATATCAGTGAAAGGTTTATCACCCACCATAACACTTGCTTTGGGGGATATTTTGAGGAAATTGGCAATTTTTAAGAAAGCAGCAGGGTGCGGCTTTTTTTCCGGAACATCATCACCCGCAATAACTATTTTATCGAAAATTTTTAAGATCGGACTTTTTGCCAACCGCGTCTTTTTTAGTCCGGGTCTTCCATCATTATCGGTAATGAGCCCCAGTTTGTACTTCTTCTCTTTCAAATAATTCAGGATTTCCACCGTATCCGGAAATAATTCCGTATAGTCGGCTGTAATGTCCCAATAGATCTTGGTTAACTTTTCGCATTCTTCGTTTGTCAATTGAATTTCGGTCACATGCATTTGAGCTAATAGGGGATTCCACCAGGTATTACGATCATATTCTCTATTCTTGTCGAGCTCGCGCATGGTTTTTCTTAACTCAGTAGAAAAATCCTTGACTGAAATATTATAGCCATTTTTATCTAAAAATTGTTGAATGACTTCAAAAACTTTCTCTATAGCGACCTCAAAACCTTTTTTGGAATCTGCCAGTGTTTGGTCGAAATCGAAAACTACTAATTTTATGCCTTTCATTTGACCAGATATCCTTTCATTTGACCAAAGTTGAAAATTCTTTTTTTAATGACAAGATCAAAAAGTATACGTGTTTAAATTTTTCGGAGGTTTTAAATTTTAAGCGGATATGTGAATACAAGAATATAAATCGGTATAATTATAGATCAATCTTCCTGAAGGTGAATAATGATGGTTGAGAAAAATATTGTGTTAATTGGTGCAGGATCGATTCAATTTGGTTTAGAAACGCTGGCAGATATTTTTTTAAGTGATGTATTAAAAGGAAGCACGCTGGTTCTTCATGATATCAATGAACAGGCGCTCGAACGAATGAGAAAATTAGGCGATATGGCAATCCAGAAAATGAACTATGACTTTAAATTACAGGCAACCTTATCGCGCAAAGACGCGTTAGCGGGGGCGGATTTTATTATTTCTGCCATTGAAGTAGGGGATCGATTCAAACTTTGGGAACAAGATTATGAAATTCCTCGGAAATATGGAAATCGACAAACTTTTGGAGAAAATGGAGGACCTGGTGGGCTCTTTCATTCACTTCGGATTATTCCCCCAATTATAGATATTTGCCAAGATGTACATGATATTTGCCCAAAGGCTTTCTTCATCAATTTTAGTAACCCCATGAGCCGCATTTGTCTCGCTATCACCCGCAAATTCCCGGATCTCAAACTGATAGGCTTGTGTCATGAAATCAATTTTCTCGAGCTTCATCTCCCCGGGATTTTACACACCCCTTTAACGAATTTAGAGGGAATTAAGGCAGGGGGATTGAATCATTTCGGAGTGCTTTCGGAAATAAAATATAAGGATACCCAGAAGGACGCCTATCCAGACATTCTGTCTAATGTGCTGAGCTATTTCGAGAAGAGGCAACTGGTGGAAGTGGATTTGATCAAATATATTATTAAACACTATCATATCTTGCCGTATACATCCGACAGTCATTTTTCAGAATATATTCATTGGGGATGGGATAAGATAGATGAGAAAGGCGTGCGGGACTTTTATACAGGTTATAAAGCGATGTGTAGAAGTGAGCCTCGACGTATGCAACGCTTTTTGGATGGGCGCTTGTCCCCTGAAAAATGGTTAAAAGCCTCCGGGGAACGCGCAATCCCCATAATAGAAGGACTCATTTTGAATTCAAAACAATATGAACTATCGGTGAATATACCCAACAAGGATGGAATAATAGAAGGACTCCCCCAGGATCTGGTCATCGAGTGTCCTGCAATTGTGGATAAGACCGGATTACAGGGGGTGAAATTAAAAGGAATTCCCAAGGGAATCGTTGGCTTATGGCGAAACCAAGCTTCCGTGCAAGATCTCGTCGTTGAGGCGGCATTAACCCACTCTAAAGAGATGGCTCTCCAAGCCTTGCTTGTTGATCCCGTAGTGGATAGTGCAACGAGTGCGGAACAGATGCTAGAGGAAATTCTCCGGCTTCAAAAAGAATATATTAAACTTTCTTAACTTAAATTTTTTTTCCACTTCTTTTGTGCGCAATACGTCCCACCGAAATAATACGGGGTATATCTCGTCTCTTTCATACTACTTTTTAGATCAATTGCCCAAAATTAATCATTCTACCAATATCGATAAAATAACTCAAATTATTAAATCTTGGATTATAATAGTTGTATAAAAAAAAGTTCAAAGGAATTAATATAAAACGGAATTTGCTACTACTGGTGATAGGTCTATTATTGATAGGCGCATTCTTCCTCCCAAGGAGTGCGGCTTGGCAAACTAATGGCAATCTCGTATGCACAAATACGGGTATTCAAGAGTGGCCCGCCATCTGTGAAGATAGCGCAGGAGGCGCCCTTATCGCTTGGGTGGATTCGCGAAATGGGAATAAGGATATTTATGCCCAAAGAATCGATTCAGCGGGACAACTTCGATGGGATCCGTAGGGGATTATCATTTGCAATGATACAGCCATTCAACAAGAAATCCAAATGTGCTCGGATGGGGCTGGCGGGGTCATCATTACTTGGCGTGACGCTAGAAGTGGAAATTCTGATATCTACGCGCAGCGAATTGACGCAAACGGACATGTCCGGTGGCTTACTAATGGCATTCCCATTGGCAATGCTACGGGAGGGAATAATGCCCAGAACTCTCAGCAAATTTGTAGCGACGGCAATGACGGTGCCATAATTGTTTGGGAAGATGGTCGCAATGGAGCGAATAATGTTGACTTGTACGCACAGCGCATTTCGATCAATGGTGGATTAGCATGGGGCCAATATGGCACGCCTGTCAGTTCAGGCCCGCTGAACGATCGATCTGCCAAAATTATCTGCGACGGATCAGGTGGGGCTATAATCACGTGGGGGACCTCTTCAGCAGCAGACGGACCAGAAGATATCTATGTCCAAAAGCTCAATTCCAGTGGAGACCGACAGTGGGGCGTGAATGCAAGCGTTGTTTGCAACGAGTCGCACCCCCAATATACGCCAGCACTGTGTAGCGATGGAGCAGGAGGTGCTATAATTCTCTGGATTGATAGGAGAAACCTTAACCTGGATGTCTACGGACAACGAATTTCATCATCTAATATTCCTCAATGGACTGCCAATGGAACAGTTATTTGTAACCAAACTGATATACAAACCCCTGTTTCCATTGTTTCGGATGATGCAGGAGGCGCCATCGCATGCTGGATGGATTATCGAAGTGGAGTCGGTTATGACCTCTATGCCCAGCGAGTTACTCAAGATGGGGAACTTCATCCCGAGTGGACCTTGAACGGAGAAGTAATTTGTAATACTCATGGCGTTCTGAGTTTTCAACTGTGCCGTGATGACGCCGGTGGGGCCGTTATTGTCTGGGATACTTCCATCAATGCATCAAAGATGGATGTATATGCCCAAAGGATCAGTTCAAAAGGTGAATCCCAATGGCAATTTAATGGAAGAGCTATTTGCCACAACAATCATCTTGC
>CAYGYC010000107.1:0-1915 GCA_964353755.1 uncultured archaeon
GAATTTTTTCAACTAAAGGGGCGGATAACCGATTAGGCAGATCCTGTTTATTGGCCATAATGATAATAGCCGCATAGTGAGAAGTTTTTTTCAATTTGGGCAGAATTTGATTTTTTGTAGCCATAATATTTTGAGAAGATGAATCAGTAACGATAATATATAAGTAAAAATTCTTTAATTTCTCGAAAAGCAGAGGGGCAGGAGCATTTGAAGTTAAATTCTCCATGATCGGGGTGCCATAATCGTAGATTTTTATTGTTAGTGGAGCAAAACTTGTGATTTCTTTCACATACGTATTGAGTAATTCTGCTACTTTTCGGGGCTTTCCAGGAATCATCTCAAATAAGGTACTCTTTCCGACTTGATCAAAGCCAATCAACCCAAAATGAAGCACGTGAATTTTATCGCTCAGCTTAGCTTGAAAAACCTCGCTTTCAAGAGGGAGTTTGTGGTCAGAAATATTCTGTATTTGGGTTAATAAGAGAAGATCCTCTTTCTCTAAGTTTGTTATATTGTCTTCTTCGAGGTGTGTTTCTGATACATAAAATTCAACAAATTTATTACAATCGAGAGGACAAGAAAAGCATGCGGGTAAAAAAACTTCTACATTTGTTTGAAACATATGAAATTGAAATATTAATTCGTTTTGCCGGAGGACAATAGTCCTATTATCTACTTCTACAGGCAATGTCTTGAGATAGTCACTCATGAGTTTCTGCCGCTTCTCGGCGTTGTAAATGCTCAACTCTTTTCCCTTATATACTTCGATCTTATGTTCTTAAAAATGATATAAATATTATAAACGAGAAAAATAAATATGGCATTATATTATTAATTTGCACTACCTCTACGAAAAAACAAATATGGAGATTTTTTTCCATGCCGCAAGTAAAATTTGCACCAATATCGACGGAAAAACAAATTCCCGGGACGAATTGTACAATTCAAATAGGCGTTTTACAAAATCAAACGCGATCCTGGGGTGTAAAATTAACCCAAGCGGGGAAAATACTTACCGCCAAGCCAATTAAGAAATTGATTGATGTAGAAATTGTTGGAATCATTCGCGATACGATTGGAAAAACTGTTGCGCTCGACACATTCGAGTTAGGAGTGACAATGAGCGAACTTCTCAGAGAAGTCTATGAAAAAATTAGGGGTAAACAAAAAGAGGCGGAACCACAGAAACCAGCTCCACAGCCTACACCTGCCATAATATCGCCGCAACCCGCTATACAACCACCAGTTCAATCGGCACCCGCTCCTGCGGATTTTCAGGTATCTAGTGCGTCCAGTACCAGTACTCCAAAAGTTGATGATTTTTGGTCATCGTATTCCAATGTGGAAGTCCCCCCACCATCGGTTCACCCAGAACCAGTTTCGGGACAACCTGTTCAACCTGCAGTATCGGTCCAGTCGCCCCAAGCTGGTGGATTGGATGATGCTATGTCAGTTTTAGGTATTACCTGTCCAAATTGTGGGTATGAAGTAGATGCAGACGTAAATAAATGTCCCTTCTGCGGACAGAAACTCTAATTTTTTATCCATAATCCTTATTAAAATGAATAATGAGTTTATCCATAATCCTTATTAAAAGAAATAATAAGTTTAATGCAACTAAGCTATTCAAAATTGTAATGAGGTTGCCAAATTGGAAGTAGAATGGGCAAGAGTAATAGAAAAACCAGATGCGAAATACAAAGTTGATGGAAGCGTCTTGTTAAAATTTCGCATTCAAGGAGAAAATCTTCAAAAGGAGTTAGATTCGTTAAAGAAAAAGTATCTTGACTTGGAGAATCAATATAACCAGCAAAAAGCCACTAACACAAAATTACAGAGCTTAGCTAATGAACAACAGGCAAAAATTGAGAAATTACAGAAAGAATTGCAGGATTCTACGAAAGAATATGAAACG
>CAYGYC010000107.1:2015-12486 GCA_964353755.1 uncultured archaeon
AAAAATTGAGAAATTACAGAAAGAATTGCAGGATTCTACGAAAGAATATGAAACGCTATTAAAAGAACTGGCAACGCAAAAAGAAAAAGAATTTGAAGAAAAGACAGAGGCACAATCGGCGGAATTAAATACGGTAAAAACTGAATTAGAAAAAGCCTCGAATCAATTTGACACTACTCAAAATCAATTAAACGAATTACAAAATCAATGTGCGGAAATACAAAAGCAGTTAAAGGAATCAGAGAAGCAACTCAATGAGAAATCCTCGCAGATTGATGAGTTATCTACCAAAAATCAGGAATTGGAGAAGCAAATCGAAAAAGTGAAACCGCAATTAGCGGAAACAAAAGAAATTAAAGCCAAAATTGACAAAGCTCAAACAGAATTGGAAGATAAAATTTCTGAAATCTCTCAATTAAATAATAAAATTCAGGAATTGGAAAAACAAAAGGAAACGGAAATTACCTCTTTAAAAGAACAGCATTTGAAAGAGATGGAGTCACAAAAAGCTGATTATAAACAACAAATCTTAGATATGAAGACTAAGATTGGCTTTGCTCGTGAAGAGATCAAAATTTCTGAAGAAGAAAAGGTCATTTATCTGCGTTTTACTGGAGAAGATTTTCGATATGTTCCTAAAAAGCCTGATGAAGGAATTATACTGATTTTAGATAAACAGGAAGAAAAATGGCTATTAGTTTGGGATGCAAAGTCCAGTTTAATCGATCGACGAACAGCAGAAAGAATAGCAAGATCTATCGCGAAAGCAGGGTGGACATTACCTGGTGGTGGTCGTGTCGGAATGGGATTTAAAATTGAATTACAAGGTGAAAAAACAATGCCCGAACGATTACTTCGCGACCAACATAAATACATGGACTGAAATTTTTCAATCCCTATTTGATTTTTTCTCTTTTTTTTGTTATTTCAGAAATTTGAGGAACAATAATGAGATTTAGCAAGTATCACGGTTTGGGTAATGATTATATTATCATCGATGAACTGAAAAAACCGATGGTTTCAGAAACACAGAAACCCATCTTGGCCCGAATTTTATGTAAACGAACTTTTTCTATTGGCGCAGATGGGATTTTATTTATCTGCGCCCCTACCCGAAAGGACGCGGATATCCGTATGCGAATTTTTAATGCGGATGGCTCAGAAGCTGAAATGTGCGGAAACGGTATTCGGTGTTTTGCACGATATGTATTTGAGAATAGCCTTATGCATAATACAGAAATGAAAGTGGAAACGCTCGCCGGAATTAAAGTTCCCTCATTATCTATAAAAAATGGGCAAGTGAATTCAATAAAAGTAGATATGGGGATCCCGAAATTGCTCCGAAATGAGATCCCCATGAAAGGGCCTAATACGAAAGTAATAAATGAAGAATTAAAAGTTGATAATGAAATCGTGCGAGTTACATGCGTATCTGTAGGAAATCCGCATTGCATCATCTTTTTGGATAATCTTGAGAATTTAAAAATAGATCAAGGTAAATTAATCGAAAATCATGAAGTTTTTCCCCAGCGAATAAATGTTGAATATGTGCAGGTATTAAATCGGCATGAAATCAAAATGCGCGTTTGGGAACGGGGCGTTGGCGAAACATTAGCCTGTGGGACAGGTGCTTGCGCCGCAACCGTTGCTGCGATTTTAAATAAAAAAACCGATAGAAAAATTATCGTACATTTGTTGGGAGGAGATTTAGAGATTTTTTGGGATGATAAAGATAATCATATTTATATGACCGGACCTGCTGAACATGTGTTTGATGGTGAAATTGATCTCAATAGCATTCAATTCGAGAAGGTAAGACCATGAAAATTGTTGGAAGTAAAAGGGTTCAATCCATTGGCGCTTATCCCTTTGCTGAAGTGGATAAACTTGTAGCAGAACTTGAAAAACAAGGTATCAAACCCACTGATTATGGTGTTGGGGATCCACGCGAACCGACTCCTGAATTCATTAGAGAGGCTTGTAAAAAAGGGGTTGATGCCCGCCAAAGTGCCGGATACCCGAGCTATGTTGGCACATTGGAATTTAGGACGGCTATCGCTGATTGGATGAAAAAACGGTTCAATGTAACTGTAGATCCTCAAAAGGAAATATCTTCAACTATTGGATCAAAAGAAGCTATTTTTAATTTCCATGAAGGAATCATTGATCCTGGGGATTATGTATTAGTTCCCAATCCCGGCTATCCTCCCTGGACGCGGGGAACTATTTTCGCCGAAGGGCGCCCAGCATATCTCAATTTAGTGGCAGAAAACAATTTTTTACCAAATCTCCAAGAAATTCCTTCTAAAATAATCAAAAAGACTAAACTTCTTTGGATTAATTATCCCAATAACCCAACCGCCAGCATTGCCCCGAAATCGTTCCTGAAAGAAGTCATTGATTTTGGTCACGATAACCATATAATTATTGCCTCTGATGAAGCGTATTCTGAGATATATTACAATACAAAACCGATGAGCATTTTAGAATTAGATCGTGAAGGAATTATAGTTTTTAATTCTTTATCTAAAAGAAGCAGAATGACCTGTTATCGAGTGGGGTGGGTCGCAGGGGATGAAGCACTTGTGTCCATTTTCCGAAAGGTTAAAACCAATATCGATTCGGGAACTCCCACTTTCATCCAGGATGCCGCTGTCGCCGCGTTACGTGATGAGGAGCACGTAAAGGAAGCACGTGAAGAATATAGACAGAAGAAAGACATTATGATAGCCGCATTCAAAAAAATTGAATTAGAAACGAGAGAGCCGGAAGGTACCATCTATATTTGGCAAAAATGTCCTGAGACAATGACTTCGCTGGAATTTGTTAAACTGCTTTTACGGAAAAATATCGCCATTGTCTGCACTCCTGGGGCTTGGATCAGTGATGAAGCCAATGGTATCAATCCCGGGGAGGGTTATGTCCGATTTGCGCTCGTCCCCACTATCACAGAGACAAAACAGGCCGCTGACCGATTAATTCAAAATTATTAATTTTAAATTTTTTCACAATTAAAAATTTATATTCAATCGTAAAAAGTTGTAAACGAAAAAAAAGAGTCTCATAATTTAATGGGAGAGTTATGATAAAATGGAACCGGCAGAATCTCTTCCTGAAAAACCAACCCTCAGTGAGGCAGAACGGAAAGGCGAACAAATAGTTCTGGAACATCATTCGATGCTTACGCCCTCGGATTTTAATTTCTCAGTTTTACGAAATCCGACTCAAAACTTTCAATTTCGTGGAATTTTATGGCTAACGGACCGTCATCTTGTTTACAAGGGATTTTTTGTTACGAAAATGGGCGCAACTAAAGTCTCTGAAGCGCTCATGAAACCATTCTGTAATATTGACACCAACCAACCTGTTTCGATTACGATTCCTATTGATGAGGTGTCAGACGTATTCATGGGACATGATGCGACGTTCCAAAAGCGTTTTCAACGTTATCCAAAACTTCGTATTCAATTTAAAAGTAATGGGGGTGTTAGAGCCTTTTATTTCTATTTAACACGTGATAATCTTATTGATGACGAGTTGTATATTAATAAACGGTGTAAGGAATGGATGGATAAAATAATGGAATTAAGATCCAAGAAAATGGGGATAACACCGCCTCCAGTTCCAACGCCAGTTAAAGCAGGAACTCCTGCTGCCGTGCCAGCGGTACCAAAAGCGAAAGGTATCGGCACAGAGGGGGTTCTAAAAGAGGCAGTTGCAACGGTAGAAGGAAAACGCTTCGGAAAGATAGTCGTTAAACCAATAGAAGAACGGCCCAAGCCTGAATTTAAAGCCCTTACCACGCCTGTGAAAGTAAAAGACGAAGAGGAAGAAGAACCCGCATACACCAAACTTTTGGATACCCTTATCCCCGTTTCCGATGATGAATTTACGGCTGCCGCCGCTGATTCCTCGGTCTCGAGATGCCCCCACTGCGGGTGGATTTTAAACTATGCTACCTCAAAGTGTCCTCGTTGTAGAAAAGAAATTTAACGCCATTCACTCCTTTTTTCTGTAAGCACTTGAGAAGCCTGTACTTTTATTCCATTTCTTTAAAACCGCCTGGAAACTCATTTTTAAGGTTACTCAAACTTTTTAGGAAAACCATTTTATTTTTCAAAAAAATCGTTTCTCAGCATAACAAAAAAATGATAGTAGGAGTGAAAATTTTTATGACACGATTTGAAACGCCAGGAATAGCGGATGTAATTCTTGGAAAAATGAATTTAGAAAATCGTTACAAATTCCTTAATCTGAATTTGCCAACTATTGTAAACGATAAACAGATGGAATTCCTGAAAGAAGTCCAACAATTCTGTGTTGATTATGAAAAAAAGAAGAAATTAGACCATACGGAAGAGATTTATACCTATTTACCTGATTTCGGGGCAAAAGGCTATATCTCGCGATTCCATAAATTCGCGGAATGTGGTATCAATTACGATAAATGGGGTCTGCAAATTGAAATGATGCGGTATCTCGCGGTTGACATGTTTGATACCCAGTTCAGCATGTCGATTGGCGCTACAACGCTGGCCATTAATCCCTGTGAGGCACATCATGAGGGAAGGCCCGAAGTTCTGAAAGCGCTGAAGGACTTAGTAACCGGAAAAGGGATCGGTTGCATTCTCATTACTGAACCCGAGCGGGGAAGCGATGCCGTTCATCAAATGACTACATGCCAAACACAAGCGGATGGGAGTTACTTAATTAATGGGACCAAAATTTATAATACAAACGCACCTCGTGCCAACTGGGCGGTCGCTTATGCTTCTGGTGAGGCAAATAAAGGCGAGACCATGGGACAATTCTTAATTAATACTTCTTGGACTGGTTGGAATTGCAAACGCATTTTAGTTCCCAGTGTTCCACGCATTTGGATCGGACGGGAAGAACTCAAGAACCTAAAAGTGCCCAAAGAATATATGTTAGGGGCTCCTGGAAAAGGGCTCTCTAATCTATTTGAAGGGTTAACCACCGAACGCCTTGGTATAGCCTTTGAAGATTTAGCGGAAAGTTGGGGTGCCCTTGCCTTTGCTTTCATCTATGCCAACATGCGGCAGCAATTCGAGAAACCTATTATTACGTTCCAAGGTGTTGGTTTTACTCTGGCGGATCTCTATACCCAAACCATCTTGCATACCCAAGCATTACAAAAATTCTCAGAAAGCTATGACGAGAAATACGAGAAATATCAGGGGAAGATTCCCAAAGCGCTGGCGGAGGCTTTCGGTATCAATGCCTCACAATTGAAATATTCTACCGCCAAATTGACTGAGCGCGTGTGCTACGAATGCGCGAATCTGATGGCCGGAGCAGGGGTAAATGATAATACGCTCATGCAAGATTTACTCGGGGTTTCGAGAATCCAGGAAATTGTCGGTGGCACGCGTCAAATCCAAGAATACATCATCTCACGTGGGCTTGGAAGCTTATTTAAAATGCTTTAAACCCTCTCTTTTTTTCTTTTTAAGAGTTCAAATAATTCGTTTAAATCAGACCACCCATATGCGACTTCTACCAACTCCTCTTGACCTATTTGGGTCGGCTTTTCTCCTACATATTTCCCTCCCAGCGATTCGTAAAAGGCGCGGTAGGGATTGTCCTTTAACACCCATACTAGCATAGAATTGATGTGTAATCCGAGAATCTTGGTGACCACCGCCAAAACTAACAATTTGCCTACACCTTTTCTTTGATGTTCAGTACTGACATAGATTCCCCACAATTCTCCTTCATAATTCGGATTTTTCGACCTTTCTAACCCCCCTATCGCAAAGCCAATAATATGCCCCGCAGGATGCTCGGCAACAAAACAAGTAGCTTCATCATTTTGCTTATTTAAAAGGGGAAGGAAGAGATTTTCACTCCATTTATAGGATAAATTCTGAAGAAGATTATCCGAAATAATCCCCTTATAGGCCGTTTTCCAGGTATCGACATGGACTTTTGCTAGTCCAGATACATCGGAAATCGTCGCTTTTCGAATATTCATAATCAGTATTGTAAGTTCAAAGTTCTATTTGAATTTTGTATTTAAATAATACAGTACCTAACCTTTAAACTACTGAAGTTTTAGGAAGTGAAAGAATGAGTTTTATTCTAAAATGTCCTCACACAGAATCGACCAGGAGAAAGCCATTATGAAGTCACTTCACAGCTTGGAGCAAAAATTAGGGGCGTTAACCCATTATGTGTTGGGTTCGAAATGAGCCTTGATCAGACCACGCCGAGAAATTATGAAAAGTTTTAATTCCAAAAAATAATTTTAAATACATAATTTGCTTAAATATGTCTATGGAAAACAAACTTGAAGAAATAAAAGTTGATTTTAAAGATAGGGTTAAGGGATTTTACACATTATTAACTAACGGATCTGTAATTTGTTTACCTAACAATGAATATATTGTTCCCAAATATGTTTTAAATGAATTGGAAAAACAGGGCGTTAAATTCAAAATAAAGAAAAAAGAATAGAGGAACAATGCCAATAAAATTAAGAGTGGAATTTCTTGTTCCTCTAAAATACAACGATGGAACAGATGTTGAACCCGAAAAACTTTATGAGGTTAGGGAAAAAATCATCTCTTTATTTGGAGCTGTTACTATTCATCCACTTTCAACAGAAGGAATATGGACAGACCCTGTAACGAAGCAGAAATATTATGATTTTTGTAGAAGGTTTGAAGTATCCATGGAAAAAACTCCAAATATTGAAAATACTTTAAAAGATCTTAAAAATTATTTGAAAAAAACATTTAAACAAGAAGAAATTTATATGTTTTATTCAGAAATATACCTAGTTTGAAGCAAATTATTGCTAATCGCCCCTCTTTTTGATTTTCAAACCTAACCTTTAATTCTTATAAAGATGTGATAGATCCCGTCTTCTTCTTGTTCTTCGAGAATTCGATGCCCGTTTGTATTTAAAAAAGTTTCAACATTGCATTTTCCAGGGGGGAAATCGCCAACAATTTCCAAAATACTTCCAGATTTCATTTCCTTAATTTTTTTACGGGTCATTAATACAGGCATCGGACATGTTTTCCCTTTTACATCTAAAATTTCATCTGCTTTCATGTTCTCATCCTAAAATGAGATTTCTTTATCACTCTCGGTGACGGCTTGGACAATTTCGTGCATGCCCACAATAGTGACGCCCTCCACCAAATCGTCTTGTTTAATGCCGCGGGCATTACAGCACACCCCACATGCAATGACTTTGAGCCCCTCTCCCATGGCATTTTTCAAATAGTCATGAATATTAGGATATTCCGCAGGTTTCTGGTCTCTTTTACCTACCAGTATTCCATCTTGAATTAAAATAACCGTAACTTCATGACCATCTAATAAAGCTGTTAAGGCGAATCGCAAGGCAGTGTATGCTTTTTCCCGACCATAGGGGCTTTCAAAAATCATAACCGAAATTTTAGCCATATAATCGCCTTTCTTTAATGTAATGGTTCTAAATTCCATTAAGGTACTCGATATTTAAATATAACACAAAGTTTTATGATACCCATAAGTTTCTCTTATGTCAAGGAGAAAGGCGGAGAATTTAAAATATGGCATATTTTTCACGCAAAAAAAGGGGAAAATAATTAAAAAAGGGGCGCTACTATTGAATCAAGAATTATTTTTGGAGTAATTCAATAAAAGCTTGGATACGTGTTTTCAATTGCGAAGCATCTTCGGAGGAATAATCAGTGGTGATGGAAAGTACGGGAATTTTTTCATTTTTCAGTGTATTTTGAAAATTCATTGCTTCTATCTCATAGGGTTGGCAGAAGGAAAGGTTGTAAAGAATCACACCGTCTACCTTATAGTCTTTTATTAAGCTCCTGATATCATCTAAACGTTTCGTATTAGGAGTAAAGCAGGCACAATTGATTTCAAGATAGCGATCTGCAATGTTTTGTATCAGTTCATCTACTGTATTACCTTTAACCTTGAGTTCACCCGCAAAATAGCGGGTGCCAGTGCAGGTCTCCTCAGCAACTACTATAGCTCCACTCGTTTCAACAATATGATGAACTTTCCAATTCGGGATTGCCATCGGCGTGCCAGCAATTAAGATACGGGGGGTTCCTTTTTCTACAACACCTTCAGCTTTCTTGTTGCGCGCTTCTAATTCATCCGCTAATTTACCGAGCATTTGAATTTGGCGATCCGGATCGTCATAAAAGGTAATCTGTGAGACGAGTAAAGCGTCTTTTCCTGAAATGGGTGGTGGATTAGCTTTTCGAGTTTTATAAATTCTCCGCAGTTGTACCCTTTTCTTTTCGATTTTATCCATTGCCGGTTTAAGTTTTTCTACGGTAAGTTTTTTTCCTGTAACCTCTTCTAATTTAGTAACCAAATCTTTCAATTCCTTTAGAAAAAGAGCCCGCGCTTGTGGTCGCGTTTTGCATTGAGGAACTTCCACAGTATACATTTTTGTATAATTCGATAGAATCTCCCACGCTTTTTTCTTTCCGTCGCAGGTGGTTTCACCAATCAACAAATCCAAAATCTCAAAATATGGACAGATCTTCCCCAGTTTGAATCCAACTGCAGATTTGATGAGTGGACATAAATTTACTGGGAGAATCCCTTCAACCGCATAATTTGAAAAATTAGTGCCCCCACATAAACCGACCGCAATAGCATCCAAGGCAATAATGAGTTCCTCCGGTACATAAACACAAAAGGTTCCGATAATTTTCTTGCCATTCTTTTTGGCTTCTTGTAATTCTTTAACACGAATTCCATGAATATCACTTACAACAAAATCAAAGAAACTCATATCGGGGCGATTCTTCTGCGTTTCAATATAGATTTCCTTAAAGATAGTTGGTAATATCGCTAATAACTCATCATGTTTTTTCAAATCGAGTCCTAATTTTTTCCACATAGGATGATGATCTTCGGTTTCCGTCAATTTCATTAACACCTTTTAAAATCGATTGTTTTTGTAGAAACTGATTCAAGGGAGAAAGAGAAGATATATTAAGATATCAGAGAAATTAATGATATATATTAGAAGTGCTTATGCTTACTTAAAAAACGGTGAAATGAATGCTGAACATCCAATTCCTTGAAACATTTGTTAAAATTGCAGAATTTGGAAGTTTTTCAAAAACGGCAATTAATTTAAATTTAAGTCAGAGTGCAGTTAGTCAGCAAATGGAAGTTTTAGAGAAACACTTCGGAACAAAATTATTTCATAGGAGTATTAAAGGGGTAGAGTTAACAGACGAAGGAAAAATACTGCTGAAGTACTCAAAAAATATTTTGGATTGCTTAAAACTGGCGAAAAAAGAAATTGAGGATTCGTTAGGGGAGATAAAAGGCGTATTAAAAATTAGTAGTTCGACGATCCCCGGGGAGCATTTACTTCCAAAATTTTTCATTAATTTTAAGAAGGCGTATCCTAATGTCGATTATCAAACTGAAGTGAATGATTCGGAAATTAGTATACGCAAATTGAGGGACGGATTAGTGGATTTAGCGGCAGTTGGCAGTTTAGAAAGCGAAAAAGAATTTGAATTTATTGTGCTTGCTGAGGAAGAATTGGTCCTTGCGGTTCCTGCTAATCATGAATTGGCGAAAACCGATATAGTTGATCCAAAAGAGATTGTGAATTACCCATATTTAATGCGGGAAAAAACGTCGGGTACTAGAAAGGAAAGTGAAAAAATCCTGAAAGAAGCTGGAATCTCTATTAAAAACTTACAAATAGTCGCCGAACTGAACACGACGGAATCCATTCTCACGGCGGTTTCTGAGGGTTTGGGCATTAGCCTGATTTCCTCGATCGCGGCTTCAAAATTGGCAAAAACAGGTTTGATTAAGTGTTTAAAATTACCCACCCACTTCTCCACAAAGAGAAAATTGTATTTAGTTCGACGGAAGGCAGAAAAAGGTAAATCAAGTATCCTCTTAGAAACGTTTTGGGAATTTTGTAGACTTACTAACTAGATAATGCCATGCTCAAAAGGTTTCTTGAGAATCATCCGAACAGTAAAATCATTGTTATTATTGCTGGAAATGGCAAATGGGATATTTTCATTATTATTCTCAACAATCGTTTGAACCATTAAATTAAATAATGAGTACTCATAAAGAAAAATAAGGGTATAATAAATGCTGTTATTTCGATTTCTTGCTAGGAAGCGAATTACCATTTTCATTTTATGCTATTTACTTCTTTTCACTGTACCCATCATAAGTTATTATTCTTTACCTATTCCATTGAAACAGATGACTTTTGAAATGAATATTGAATCGAATCACCTATCTTTAGTTCAAACTTTCAACACCAGCCTCCCCTATTCGCTAGAATGGTATCGGATTTGGGGAGGCCCTAAAGATGAGTATGGATGTGGTATTGCGGCAGATATTGAGAATAATGTTTATCTCGCTGGTTCAACATGTAGTTTTGGGGCAGGGGATAGAGATATATATCTGATAAAGTATGATTCAAAAGGAA